>CALVVS010000007.1 GCA_944363925.1 uncultured Bacilli bacterium
GTAAAGTTTTTTACGAACAAACGTTTCTAACTACTTAAATTTTATTTTTGCAAAGCAAATTCCTAGTATATAAAAAATATACCTTTAATTTTTTCTTCTTACATAATAACCTATACTAAACAAAATAGACCCAATAAAAGCCACTATCATATCAAGCATCGTGTCAGTTACACCCGTTTCAGCCACCCTCTGCGCATCACCGCCAACAAGTAAATTACAAACAAATTCAAACGTTTCCCATGCAAAAGCACATAAACAGCTGAAAGCTATAATAAACAAAATATTAAACCACGTCTTACCACCTTTAGGTAAAAAAAGCATGCCAGCATAAGCTGTAAGTACTCCTGAAAAAGTATGTACAACTTTATCAAAGCCTTCCCATTTATTATAAAACTCTAATGTAACTCCCATATAATGCGCTAAAAAGATAAATATAAGCCATACAAATATTATTCCATCATTAAGCTTACCTTTAAAAAACTTATTAACTATAAAAGGTAAAGTCGCCGTTAAAATAATACTTGAATCTTTTAAAATAATCACAATTCCTCTGTCAAGCTCACCAATAATCGTAAAAAAAGAACAAACTAAAGTAATAAATAGTAAAACTAAATTAATCTTCTTCATGACCAATTTCCTCCACCTCTACTTGATTAATCGCATTAAATCTTTTTGTAATCTTATCCGTTGTTGTATGAATATCTTTAACATCCTTACTAACCGTTTCAATACTTCGGTAAAGTTTATCCCATCTTTCCTTATAACGCTTAAATTCTGTGTCAAGTAATCTAAGTTCTTGATGAATAACCTTAGTATATTTATCTCTTTCAATATTCTTAATAATAATTTGTAAAGTCGTAAGCGTACTAATTAAAGTCGTCGGACCACAAATCCAAACTCTTTTATTATACGCATAGTCCAAAATATCTTGATGATAAGCATTTACTTCCGCAAAAATAGCCTCAGCCGGCAAAAACAATATCGCTTGGTCAGTCGTCTCACCTGGAATAATATATTTAGAAGCAATCGCATCAATATGCTTTTTCATATCCGCCTTAAACTTCCGCTCAGCTAAAGCCGGATTAGGGCTTTTCTTATCCACCATTGCTTGATAATCTTCAAGTGGAAACTTCGAATCAATCGCAATAAGTCCGAGTGGCTCTGGCGCAAAAATCACACTATCCGCAATAGTTCCATTGCTTAAAGTATATTGAAGCCTATATATATTATCTTTATTTTCTCCAAATACATTAACCAAAATATGTTTCAAATTGACCTCACCAAATATTCCACGCGTTTTCTTATCCGTTAAAATCGATTGTAAAGAAACAATATCACTAGATAAAGAATCTATCTTCTTTTGCGCCTCATCAATCTTTGATAATCTTTCTAAAACAGACGTAAATGTTTTATTGGTCTTTTCAAAATTTTGATCAAGCCGTTCATTTACCTTATCATTTATTAAATTCAAACGGTGCTCAATCCTCTCATTTAAAGCCGTAAAATCATCTAACAAATTTTTATTAATATCACCTTTAAATTCACCAAGTTCACGAACCATCTCTGTCTCTAATTTACCAAGCCTTTCTGTAATATTAGACTCATTAATATTCTTTGTTAAAGAAATAATTTCTAAAATTAATATAACAATTAAAAGTCCAATTATAATATATTCCATAGTCACACCTCTATTCTTTATCTATTATACCCTATATCATCTATAAAACAAAACATTTTAACAAAAATTTCACTCCATATATAAATATACAACTTTTATACCAAAAATCCTTTTAAAAAAGAAAAAAACATTAGAAAATTCCAATGTTTAATAACTTAAAAGCCACGCCTCATAGCCACCTATAATATTAAAAACTCTGTATCCCTTAACATTAAGCACTTGCGCTAAAGTCTTAGAAGAACTCCCTTTTTGACAGTAAATATAATATGTCAAACTTGGATTCAAATATTTTTCTGGATTATTCATAAGCATACTAGCATTTACATTTATAGCTCCCGGAATATGATTATCGTTAAATTTTTCTCTACTTCTTATATCAATAACATGAGGATTAATAACTTTCAAAAAATCACTAACTGATATTTCCAATATACCACCTCTAGTATATTGTATGTAAAATAAACTATTAAAACTAATTATACTATACAAAAAAGAAATAGAATTTCTATTCCCCTTTATATACCGTATTATAGCCCTTATTTTCAGCAGATCTATAAGCATTTGGAAATTCTATATCCGTTTGTATATCCATCACAATCTTCTGAATTTTTGGATAAATATCATAAGGTTTTTCAACATCCAAAAGTGAATAAAAAACACTATGAACACCATTTCTCGTATGTCTGACATCACCTGTATCAATATATACATCACCAACACCAAGCATCTTATCTATCAAACCAATTTTTAAATTTATATTTTTAATATTCTTATAATAAATAGTCTGATAACTAGCTCCCACAATCCCTGTTTGAATAATAATTCTTCTATCAGTGACATAATACTTTGTATTTTTCCACTTTGTATTTGCGGTTACAATATTTCCTATCCAAATCCACACAGGAAATAAATGAAAAGCAAAAAACAAAATCAAGAAAAAGAACTCACTATCATTTATATTAATCTGTAATATAAATGTTAAATCAATCGCTAACCACAATATAGCAATTGGCATCATCCCAAGTATACTATTAATAATAAAAGCTGACTTCTTAGGTTTAGCACTCCAAATAACATTTTCACCATCCAAAGTAGGACTAGGTAAACTTTCCTCATATTGTACACTTTTATCATATTTAGAAAACATATTACTCTATCACTCCATGCAATTCTATTTTTTCAATATATAATTACTTTAACAAAGCCAGATTTATTATATCATAAATATTTACAAAACAGCCATATAAAATTTATTGTATTTTCATTAATCTATGTTTATAATATAAATAGAAAACATATAAAATAACATATCTAACAATAATCATAATTATCATACTAAATATTATAAAGGAGTGTAACCAAAATGAAAAAAACAAAAATATGCAAAAAATGTAAAAAAGAAATTGATAAAAATGCAAAAACATGTCAATATTGTAATACAAAGCAAAAAACAAATATAAAATTCATCATACTTATTGTACTTAGTATATTCATAATTATTATATATCTTAACAATAAAGATAATGAAAATAGTATCATTAACAATATTATTTTTAAAAATAAAATAACAGTAAAAGACTTCAGTACTATGACCAAAACCGAAGTTGATACTTGGTGCCAAAACAATAATATAAAATGTACCATAGAAAACAAATATTCCGATACTATTGATAAAAATCAATTTATTAGTCAAAGTATAAATGCCAATGAAAAAATACTTGAAAATGATGAAATAACAATTGTATTTTCACTTGGTAAAAAAATTACTACTGAACGAGAAGCGGCTTTAGAAAAAGCTAAAGATTACTCGGAACAATTTCATATGTCTAAGCAAAATATTTATAATCAATTAATATCTCAAATAGAAGGATTTAGTGAAGAAGAAGCAAAATACGCTATTGATAATTTAATAACTGATTACAAAAGCAATGCTCTAGAAAAAGCCAAAGATTACCAAAAAAATTCCAATATGTCCAAAAATGAAATTTACAATCAATTAATATCCAATGTAGAAAACTTTACAGTCGAAGAAGCTCAATATGCAATTAATAATTTAAAATAAAAATACTCAAGATTATAAATCCACTCAAGTAATTTTTTATATTTTTGAGTGTAATCCAATCTATTTGCCATTGCTTCTAGTAGCTATTAATATGAATAAAACCCTTTAAAACATTGAATTTAAAGGGTTCATCATTTTAATCATCATCATCCGCAAAGAAATCATCAAAGAACTGGTCATCTGTTACATAATCTTTCTGATTTTCTTTCTTATCTTCTACTTTTGAATTATTTTTTTCTACTTTACGTCCTTCAATCTTTACTACTTTTTTATCATTATTTTCTTTCTCTCTAACTGACTGATTAACCATATTTGTTATCTTAGCCGCAAAATCCGCACCATTTATAACTGGCTTCACTTCTTTTTTAGAAACCTCTTCAGGCTCATGAACCTTTTTAGAAGCAAAATCTTCATGTAAATGATTAACACCAATCTTACTCGGATCTAACATACTATTACCAGCCATATTTGATGGTACTTTCACCGGTTTAATCTGACCAACCATACCAGATTTTTTCTGCTGTTCTTCTTTTTCTAAACGTTCAACAGCCTTATCAATATTTTTAAGCATGTCTTCCATCGACATTGGTCTTTTAGAAGTTGCTTGAGAAGAACCACCCATACCAGGCAAACCAGTTCTCTGATTTAAATTAGGCATTACCTGACTAATAAGTTTATTCATACTCTCTTCTCTTCGAGCTTCTCTTTTTTTATCGACAAAAGCCTTCAAATCAAAAATATGTAACTTCTGCTTTTCCCTTGTTGGATAAGTAGCTTTTTCACACTTATCATTTTCGCCCCAATCAATTTGATAATCAAGCTTCAATTTAGTTCTAAAAGGGTCCATACGAGACCTAAGTAAAATTATTTCACCAACTTTTAATTTCTGTAAATCACTAACTGTAATAAGTGGTCTTGTCTCCTCTATAGCTTTACCATCTTTATCCTTCTTATCAGTCTTGACTTTAATCTCACCGCACATCTCACTAATTTCTTTCAATGCTGCAAGTTCTGTACTAATTAAATAAACCGTATTCGTACAGTTACCCCTAATCGTATCACCTTTCTCTTTTCCATAAACTTCAGAAAGTTGAGCATAGTTTTGGATAACAAAGAAAAATCTCATTCGACGGCTTCTAGCCGCTGATACCATTGTATCAACATCTTTTAAAGGTGGCATATTCGCAAACTCATCAAGTAAGAAATTCGTCCTATAAGGAAGCTTTCCCCCACATTTTTGCGCATAATCGACAAGTGTCTCATAACATTGTTTAAGAAAAATCGTAACTAAAGAGTGATAAGTTTTCTTTTCATCTTGAATAACAATAAATACCGCTGTTTTTTTTCTACCAATATCTTCAAACTCAAAATCACTATGTGAAAGCATTTCTGATAAATTCTCACGCGCCGCAAATAACCTAATCTTCTGTTTAAAAACTGATAAAATACTTCCCTTAGTCTCACTAGGTGCTGAAATTGTTGAAGAAGCACTAATATAAGCCGGACTAGTTGGATCCTTCATCTTAAAATATTCATTAGAGTAAGTTGAATTAGGTCCACACTTCTCCTCACCAATTGTCGTAAATAAATTGACACTATTCAAATTAATTTCTTCTTCTTTTGCATCTTCAAATAACCCTAAACAAATACCCGAAAAATAATCAGCCGAAGTCTTTTCCCAAAATGGGTCACTATTTTGTGCATTTTCATCGTACAAAATATTCATAGCAAGGTCATCCGTAAGCTCATTAGCCTTATCAGAATTACCTTCTTTATAATATTTATAAGGCAAATGTAAAGGATTCCAACCACTACCTTGCTGAGGATTACGGAAATTTAAAAGTACAACATTATATCCTCTTTTCTTAAGCATTTCTGCTGTCGTCTCATAAATTTCACCTTTAGGGTCCGTAATAATCATTGATTCATCATGTTTGGCAAGCGAATGTACAAGTGGAAAAATAGCCACCTGCGTTTTACCAGCACCAGTCGAACCAATAATCAAATTATGACCTTCACCATTGTCTACCCACATCTTTTTACCATCGTTAATTAAAGGAAGACCTCCAGCATCAGCCTGAGGGGCCTGTACTTTAACCATCGTAAGTGCTTTCTTCATTTCATCTAAAGATGTCCATCTTGAATATCCTTTCGAAGCTTTTTTAGCCTCAGTCGAAAATCCAAACCCCTTCTCTCTTTCAAAAAAGCGATCAGACACACTAAATACACTAGCTATAAGTGCTATAATATAACAAGTAATCGTCATCCCAATATACTCAGAAGAAAATGCTGGAAAAGGATTTAAACCATGAAATGGATGATCTAAATCACCTTTAGCAAACTGTATAATATTCAAAAGTGCCACTGCCACAAAATAAAGTAATACAACGCAATATCCACCAAAAATTATCCAATCTTTCTTATCAGCTCTAAATTTTAATTTCATAGCAAACCCTCCATTACAAAACACCAATATTATAACATAAAAAAAGCAATATTTAAACAATATTACTTCACAATACAATCTTGTTTGAGTTGATATTTTCCATCTTTATACTCATAAATTTGATAACAATCTTCTAAAGTTGGTAAATTTAAAACTCCCTTAGAAACAATAGCTTCAAACAAACCATCACCATCTACATCAAATACTTCAGCAATACTAAAAGGATCCATACCTTCGCTTTTCGCAATCACTGAAACATTTCCATCATCAACAATAAATAAATATGAAACAGGATCATATCCAACTTCCGTAATAGATAAAGAATAACTAGACATTGTATAAAGAGTTTCATCTTGATTATCCCCATCTAAATCAATATCAACTTTAACTAAAGAATTTTTAAATAAAGTAAGTTCTTCTTGATTATTAGTATTATTAACCAAAGAAATATACTTATCATCATTAGAATCATAAAGTTCTAAATTAAAATCATCCACCGAAATATCATCTAATCCAGTAGAGGCAATTCTAAAATTTTTTGTATCAACATCATTATAATCATCATCCCAAAAATGCCATTTATCATTTACAAATTGCGCATATCTAGCACTTTTTTTATCCACACCATCATAAACCGTATAATCATGCTCTTGAACTCCTTCTGGCATTTCGGTCACTTGGACAAACTTATTATTCTTATACTCCCAAATTAAAAAATTCGATACATAAATATATCCTTTACTACTAGTACTTTTCTCATTAAAAAATAAAACAAATATCACATATAAACCAATAAGTAAAATAACAATTCCAAGTAGTATCATGTTCTTCTTACTAAAAACAAATTCACCCATTTCAAACAGCTCCTTTATTTTAAATTATATAGGTTAAAACAATATATGTCAATTATCAAATTTAATTATAATTTTATTGATAATCATATTTCAAATTGATATAATTAAAATAGATTGGGGGTATAAAATGGAAGACTATCAATTAAGAAAAAAAACTATTATAATCACATGTATAAGTATTATAGCTATTATTATAATCATTTCTCTAATTTTAATATTTATAAATAATTCAAGCAAAGAAAACACCAATAACTTCTATACATATCTAGAAGAAAATAATTTTAAAAAAGATGAAAATGGTGTCTATACAAAAAAAACAACCAATGGTAATACAACTACTACCGAAAGAGCTGTATCAAATAAATACTTATTTGAAAAATGCATTACTGAAAACAATGACAACTACACATCCTTAAATCTTTTTTACACAAATGACAAAACTATCGAAATAATGTATCAAATAGAAGGATATAATCAAGATAATAAATACGGTATTTTATTTCAAAAAGGCACTTATAAAAATGGTGATTTTAAATGTGAAATTGTCACTAATAAAAACTTTAAAACCAATTGTAAATATATGAAAACAGAAGCTCAAAAATACGAAAAAGAAATTAATCAAATAATAGATAAATATGACATTAACCCAAGTAATATAAACATGAACAATTAAAAATCAGCAAATCAAAAATTTGCTGATTTTATATTCCCATAACATTTTCTCCTAAATTAGTTGCACTAGAAACTCTTTTTCCTCCCCACTCAGGAAACCAATCATCATTTCCTGGATTACCATATTTATTATAATAATCTCTAGACACTTCAAACTCTATAATATTTTGTCCTTGACTATGCCCCCACTCATTACTGTTTTCATTAGGGGTTACTCTTTTCGCATCTGCTATAATACAAGGAATTCTTGTACCATCATCTAGAAAGAAATCAACTTTATCACCAACCTTACCAAATTTTTCTGTACAAGCAATCAAATATCTTCCTTCATAAACAGCAATTCCATTATCAAATTCCGCCCCTGCAGGTAACCAATAATTATAATAAAAATTACCTTGATTAGAAGTTGGATCCCAATTCCATTTATTATCACTGTTCAAATAAAACGTTACTGTATATCCACCATTACCAAACTCTTCTGGAATAAGAATCTCACCAACCTCACAAGCATCACTATAACTTCCACTACTAGAGCTAGAAGAACCTGAGCTACTTCCAAAAGGAACATCAGTCGCATACATAACCTTATAAGCTACAACTTGCCAAGACTCGCCACTATAATTTTCGCTTAAAGTAGTTCCATCCCTTGCCGGATCATTAATCACAAGCTGACCATTTTCAACCCCTTGTACAGCCACCCAATGCTGCCTTCCATTATGATACATTTGTAAAACAACAAATGGTTGATACTGTCCTTCAACAGGTGTTGATAAAACTTCACTCATTTTATTAGCAAGTTCACCTTCCGATGAAGACACAAACGTTTGAGTAGCCTGAAACTTAACATTTGGAGCAATAGCTGAAACATTCCAATAAAAATTACCAACACTATCATAGACAGCAGCCTCACCTAAAGCACCCGGATTAAATTCAGAATATCCCTCAGGTAAAGAAGAAATCTGTGTGCCAGATCTAGCTATCTGAATTGCTACAGAAGTTGTCGTACATCCAATCGCACCAAGTGTAGATGAACCAAGACGAACATTTTTCCACCTATCATCCATCTGTTTCCACTCAGCATATGGTCCAGAAGCTCCATAATAAACGCACTCATCTAAAGCTTCATCATCACCTCTATAATATTTAGCTAAATTAATAATTTGTTTGGCCACAACATCTTTTTTTCTTTGATACAATTCCTTTCCTTCATCAGTACTTAAATCAGGATTTTTAACATGATTATAAGTACCACCAATAAAACCACGATTACAAATATTATTCATCGTATAAAAACGACTAAGTTTACCTGCCATAGCATTAGCTTGCACACCAAAACTACCATTTTCGAACTCAAAACCTGGATTAAAGAAAGATACTGTCATATCAAACGTCTGTCCAACTGCGCAAAACACCCCATTCATTACAATAGACATTGCATTTTCAAGTGGAGACTTTTCATCAAACATATTACCTACCATCTTATTACCGGCTAATGCTTTTTGATAATTTTCATCACTATAATTTCCAGTCCATCCACTTGAATCAAGCATAACAATAGTTGCTGCCATAAGCAAATCTATTGATTGTGGAGTTTTAATCGTATCAACATCGATAAATTGCCCAGAAGTTCCATCATTTACTCTTGCCACATATTTATCAATCATCTTTTTTAAAACACAGTCAGAATCCCATTGACCATCCTGATCTTCATCTTCTGGTTCAATAAAACATTCTGCAGCTGCCGATAACATATCACCAATACTGGCAATATTATCCATAATATTTCCACCAAGTGCCGAAATTTGTTCAGCTAAACTATCAAGTTCATTTTGATATTCAGTTTCATTAAAATTTTCTTCATAACTTTCATTAACATAATCTGTAAAAGTACCCCTATGAGCAAGAGTTGCATATAAAGCCTCTTTATCTATTTGTTTAGGAAAAGCTTTTTTAATAGCATCGATTTTATCAAGCAATTGACGTTCTTTACGGTTACCAACCGTCTCTTCATCCATATAATCCGCATTTACTCTAACTATATTAACCAAAACTATTAAAAAAATTATAGATAAAAAAGAAAGTATCTTCATTTTTTTCTTTAAACTATTTAAAATCTTTTCCATCTAATCACTCCTAATCAAATATCATTATTCTGCCTATTCTTTGATATCAAAAATAAACCTATACCCAACATAACAATCAATACACCTATTATACCAAATATTAGAAAATAATTTATATCCATAGAATTTTTTTTATTTCTTTTCAAAACTAAATTTACTTCTTTATCTTGAACATTGCTCTCATTAACTGTCCATGAATAAGTATTGTCATTTACTTCATCCGCATTATTTTCTAAAACCTCTAACTCACTCACAATAGCAATATCAACATGATCAGTTATCAGTCCATTATCAGGATTCAAACATCTAAAACCCTTCCCACTTTCAATTCTAATTTCATCATCACTTTCAGTAATTTTCATATTAGGATAACAAGTATCAACAAAAGTTGATTTTCTAAAACTGTTAATATCATGAACATAATCATAAACCAAATCATTATAAATACCATTAGTATATATATGAGAATCATAATATTTAGCCTCATAACGATCATTTGAAATTGGCTGATTTGTTTTAATATAAACCGAAAGATCATCCACTGTCATATCTTGATTTAAAAAAGAAAAAGTCGCTTTTTCATCAAAAGTCTCATCGGCATTGATTTTTAACTCATAACTAACATCACAGCCAGTCACAAAAAACATTAAACAAAAAATTAAAATTAATTTTTTCATAAACACCACCTTTACGATGTTTTTCTAAAGTAATGCGTCCAATTATTATTATTTTCTGACACCCAAATTTCTGTACCAGTCTGATCTCCAGTCTGGCCACAAAGACCATTTCCTTCTCGGCTTTGAGAAGCTTGAACAACTTGTCCATCGCCTACATACATGCCCGTATGCTCCCATCGCCATAAAATATCACCAGGTTGTAGCTCATCCTCATTATAAGGTCGCATTTCAAAACCTATTCCAGTTAAAATACCCTCCATATAATAAGTCGTAAATGGATAAGTTCCTCCTAATTGTTCTGCCGTATATCCAGAATTCAAAAGTGCATAATAAACTAAACTTGAACAATCATAATCTGGGCCTGTTCTAGGCGTCTGACAATATCCATGACTATCATCATTTGCTATATCTATTGCCCACTGAATATAATCTATATTAGATGTATTTTCACAAACCTTTGCTTTAAAAATTACTCCCCAGCCAAAACCTTTGGTCATTTCAGCTTCCGTAAATAATCTCTTATAATAATCATGTTTATAATTAGACATATTATCCGATGGATCATTGACTATATATTTATCATCAGAAGTTATTCCACGCACCACAACAAAATGCCCAGAATTAGTAAAAATACCACTTTCAGGACTATACCAAGCAATTACCGGTTGATCATTTTTTATAGCCGCTTTCATATCATCCCAATTTGAAGTATAAGTTGGACGTTCTATTCCGAAAGCATCTGAAACACCACCAAAACCATCCCAATAAATATTTCCTATACTATTATAAGTTTCGTTGACCTCAGGAGGATAAATCGTTTTATCAAGTAAATAACTTGATACCATTGCAAAAGAAGTTACATCACAGCCAGCTGCACGCAAAGTAAAATATTCCCCCTTATCATGGTCATAAGTAAGTACATCCGCCCATCTTGAATCACCTTGCAAATAGTGCGGAATCGCTAAACCAAAATTAAGTGGATCATCAAAAGGGTGTTCAACACTAGTAGGATCCTCATTACAATAACTAGTAGATGAACCACCACTACCACCACCAAGATCAACTCCAAACACAATAAACGGAATAGCCGTAACCATCGAAAATACTACGATAACAAAAACTATAACAGCCGCTATAATAATTATTGGAAGTGCTAATGTAGACAAAATACTAAGAGCAGCTCCTTTAATAAAACCAGTAATCGTACCAGTAACCTCTTCACCTGCACTTTTTTCTACCTGTCTCTTCTTTAAAGCATCTTTACCTTTAGAAACTGCATTTTTTGCTTTAATCACAAACGTTGGTAATGCCACATTATCACCTCCTAATTACTATAAAACAAGCTAAAAATCATTATTCTTTCGAAGTTTATGTCTAACAAACAAATAAATCAAAATAGAAGCTATAACAATAATAATAACAATAATACCTGTCATCGATGAAGCGCTTGCTTGCTCATCATCTTGCAAAACAATATCACTTAAACTAAAATTACCATTCTTTTCCAAAATAAGACTAACATTTTTAGCTAAATAATTATTCTCATTAATAATCCAAGTATATGTATCGCCATTAACTGTATCCGCATTGTTTGAAATAACCTTTAATTTAGTTGTAACATTTATTTTTAAACTATCAGCCCTAAGTCCATCATCACCAATAAAACAAGCAAAATCTTCTCCACTATCTATAACAATCCTATCATCACTTTCCGTAACACTCATATTATGATAGCAATTATTAATAAAATAACTGTTTTTTAAACTATAAAAATCATGCTTATAACTATATATCAAATCATAGCTATTCACATTCTCCACAATCTTTGAATTATAAAACTTTTTATCTTTTTCCGTTGGATAAACCGGGATCTTATTATCAGGATAAAATGAAATATCATCATAACTTGTATTACTCTTAGAAAATGACAAAACAATATTTTCATCAAAAGTATCCTCGTCAATAGTAATATTATAATTAACATCACAGCCAGTAACCAAAAACATTAAACAAAAAATTAAAATTAATTTTTTCATAAACACCATCCTTTAAGATGTTTTCCTATAATATGAAACCCAATCACCACTATCTTCTGTCACCCAAATCTCTGTACCAGTCTGATCTCCAGTTCGACCACAAATTCCATTTCCTTCACGGCTACCAGAAGCTTGCACTACCTGGCCATCACCAACATATATTCCCGTATGTTGCCTCCTATAATTATGTATAAATAAAATATCACCAGGCTCTAATTCACTTGGATTATAATCATGTCGCTCAAAACCTATTCCAGTTAAAATTCTATCCATCGTTCCAGTTGCAAATGGATAAGTTCCTCCTAACTGTTCAGCTGTATATCCCGAATTTAAAAGTGCATAATAAACTAAACTAGAACAATCATAATCCGGACCAGTCCTCGCACATTGACTATACCCATGACTATCATCGTTTGCTATATCTATTGCCCACTGCAAATAATCTATATTAGATGTATTCTCACAAATTTTAGCTTTAAAAATTACTTCCCAGCCAAAACCTTTGGTCATTTCGGCTTCCGTAAATAATCGCTTATAATAATCATGTTTATACTCAACCATATTATCAGTCGGATCATTGACTATATATTTATCATCAGAAGTTATACCACGCACCACAATAAAATGCCCAGCTTTAGTAAAAATTCCACTAGCCGCACTATACCAAGCAATCACTGGTTGATCATTTTTTATAGCTTCTTTCATATCAGCCCAATTACTTGTAAATGTAGGTCGCTCTATACCATAAATTTCTGAAATACGTCCAAAATTATCATTCCAAGTACGCCAACTAGTATCTAAATGTGTTATTATTTCCGATTGTCCTATCAAGTAAATAACTAACCACCATCGCAAAAGAAGTAGAATCACACCCTCCAGCCGCCAACGTTATATAACGATTCCATCCAGCATCATTATTATAATAAGTCAAATTCCCCATCTTGAGTCACCTTGTAAATAATGCGGAATAGCTAAACCAAAATTAAGTGGATCATCAAAAGGGTGTTCAACACTAGTAGGATCCTCATTACAATAACTAGTAGATGAACCACCACTACCGCCACCAAGATCAACTCCAAACACCACAAAAGGAATAGCCGTAACCATTGCAAATACTACAATAACAAAAATTATAACAGCCGCTATAATAATTATCGGAAATGCTAATGTAGACAAAACACTAATAGCAGCTCCTTTAATAAAACCAGTAATTGTGCCTGTAACCTCTTCGCCCGCACTTTTCTCTGCCTAACCATTTTTTAAAGCATTCTTACCTTTAGAAACCGCATTTTTTGCTTTAATCACAAATGTTGGTAATGCCACATTATCACCTCCTAATTACTATAGTCCGCCACCTGAACCAAATGAATCTAATTCCTGCTGCGTTACCACAACATTAATCTTCATTCGTTTACTACCACATACAAACAAAGCTTCACCTTGATTGTATCCTTTAATACTTTCCTTCTCACTATCATTCAAATCTATCAATTTTGATAAATCCTCAACTGCCTGTTTCTTTAATCCCATTATCAAATAATAAGAAGCATTATCAAATATTGCTTTACCTTGTGTAATAACTGCTGGATCACTAAAATCAGTTGGTTGCTGAGTAATAATAATCGTTCCTGTATTATACTTACGGGCACGCCTTTGAACCTGCGCCAAGAAATCCGCACCAAGTGTATTATTTCCAGACAAAAGCACATGTGCCTCATCAACCGTAAGTACCGTATTAATGCTCGCATCCAAAGTTAAACTCCATGCGTATTTAAGAACGTTAAAGAAAAGCGCATTCCTAATATTCTCATCAGAATTCATTAACTCTCTAATATTAAATACAATAAAATTACTCTTTGGACTAATTGTTGTTTGACCATCAAAATAAAATCTAAGCTCTCTAATTAATGGACGTAACTTAAGCTCTAATTGCTCTAGAATATCTCTTTCTTTATTCTGCTCAGGCATTGCTGTAATCTTTCCTCTAACCGTCGCATATACATCCCTAAAAGTTGGATAATCTTTAGATGTAAATTTTCCAAAATCAGAATTAAAATCAATTCCAAAACGCTTATAAGTCTCTTGAACCATTTCACTAAAAATATTTAAAACATCTTCCGTAATAGATGGGTCATAATACTTCATAAATGCCTTTACCGTCTGTAAAGATCTCGTAAGTACCGCATACCCCATACCTTGCCTTATTTCATCCTCATCCGCATCGACAATAACTTCAAGTGGATTTATCATACCAAACTCTCCACCTTTACCTAAATCGATAAAGTCGCCACCATAAAGTCTTGTCATATCTTCAAGTTCACCTTCAGGATCAATCAAAACCATCTTATAATCATTTCTAATATGGCTTCTTAAAAGTAATTTAGCCGCTGTTGACTTACCACTACCAGAAGTACCTAAAATAATCATATTCGCATTATTTCGGTTATGCTCTTTTTGAATCTGATATAAAAATTGATTAAATAAAACTACACCCCCAGAAAAATCAACCCCAAGTAAAGTTGAAAGTCCAGGATCCTTAATACTATCAAAAATATATGGATACATAGCTGCTAAAGTTGGAGACGGAATTGGTGTTCCAATTCTCTCTTCAATATCTTGCTTTGGAAAAATAGGCAACATACTCTTAAGAACTTTTTCCTGTTCAAAACGAAGCGGTATAGCCCTCATATCCATAGCTTCCAAATAACTCCGAAGTTGTAACTTCTTAGAAGTTAATTCTTCATTAGAATCCGCTGTAATCATTAAATGTAATTGAAAATCATATATCTTAGCTTGACTAGCCGCAAGTTGCTTAATAAACTCCTCTAAAGACTCATAATCTTGTCTAAGTTTTTCTTGAATAGTCAAATCATGTTCCTCTTGATAACGAACTTTCAAATCTGCAATTTCCTTATTAATCATCTTATTAATAACGCCAAAAGGAAGTGGAATATGTTTTATAACCATTTTAATTCCAGCTATACTAGTCAAATTAGCTAAAAAACCAGGATAAATCATTTTTGGATAACTAATAACTGTTAGTATTGTTGAATACTTATCACTAGCTACAAAACTACTAGGCTTAAACTCTAAACCCTTAGGCGCAATCTGTGTTCTAATATCCATTAACTCATCACCGTCCCAAACGTCGTAGTCATACCACCATTTAAGAAATTATCCAAAATAACTCTTAAATCATCATTAGATGTCTGTGCTGCATTAAGCCCCGCATTCGCAAAAGCTTGAATCAAGTTCCTAATTTTTTTCTGAATTTTATCCATATCCTTCTCTTTAAAAAGTAAATAAAATTCCGTATCAACAACATTATTAGTCGTAAACATATTAGCCTTATTAATATCATCCATAATAAGCTTTCTCTTAACTGGATTAGTTTGCTGATTATAAAGAAGTTGCAATCTAGATAAATAAGAAGTAATATCAACAGGCCTATCAGCCGCAATAATCCAAAATTCATAATCAATTAAATTGTAAACATTTCTCAAATTAGTAATAATCATATTCTGTAATTCTGGCTCCAAAAGTGTAATATTTCTAGGAAATATCTTCACTCCCGTAACCTTTTCATTATTATCACAAATAATAACCCCATTTGTAATTGATCTTATTGGTACAAAATCATTTGTGTATTTGCTTCGACTCGCCGTACTCATCGTTTACACACCAACCTTTCCATATAAATCTTTGTCTAGTCGTATAAAACCTATATAACTCTTGAATAATAACCCTAATATTATGATAATTAGGTACTGGTAAAACCAGAAATCCACATATAACTGCTGGAAGTAAATCCAGTATAGCTGTGAATAATGATGTTGGCGCTATTATAAGTAATAATAATATTGTAAACACAAGTCCAACAGCAAATAAAATCAAATCAAATGTTGTAAAAGCCCCAAAAATAAGCATAGACTTTTTTGAGTTTGCCGGAATTAAATACCTCATCAAATCACCCCTTTACTTTCTAAAATGTTTTCTAACCTGATAATCTCTAACTATTTTATCAGCTTTAACACTATCTAAATATTCTGAGCTGTTAGTTATCTGAACAATCGTTAGTTCTGCAAGTTCTGCCGAACTAACAATTTGTCTCCATAAATCAAATTCCATTTGTTCAATATTTGGTAATCTAACATTTTCTCTTTTTATTCTTTTCAAACTATCACGTGAAATTCCATAAATAGTATTTTCACCTTGCGAATCAATAAAAGTAGAAATAATTTTCAAATATAAATTTTGTAATTGTTCACAAAGTTCAGTATATTTATCATCACTAATCTGACCATTGGCAAATAAATAATCTACTTGTTTCCTTTTACCAGAAAGTAAAATCCAATCTCCGCTGTTCCCCTCGTTCAAATCTTTAATAGCTTGATTTTCCATATTATTTTTTAAATTAATAATATTTTTGTAAACTGAAATCTTATTATTAATTATTTCACTTTTCATCGGTGCCCCAATTTTATTTCTAAAAATAGAATCGAAAATTCCCATATTATTTCAACCTTTCAAGCCTATTTATTCAAAAAGCTTTGATGTAAATCGGATAACTTAGCCTTTTCAGCATTTGAAGCATCTTCATATTTATTAGAATTTTTAATCGCAAACGCTTCTGCATGACCAGCTTTTTTAACACTATCAATATCATCCCATTTAATACTGTCTGTATTAATACTACCATCTGCTTTAATATCACGATGTTCATATATTGCATTATATGGCTTATCTTTAAGTTTACTTTCTCTAATATTTCTATAAATAGTTTGCTTTTGAATTTTAATTTCATCGTCTCCCTTAAGAAGAGGTGTACCCATATTACCATTATTATCAACATACCGTTTTATCATTCTTTGCTCACGTTGATAATAATCATTTAAATTAGTTTGATATTGTTGTTCACTAATTTCTTTCTTAGCAAACTGTTGTTCATTTTGAGATCGTAAACCTTGTACTAATTTCCACTCATCATACTTTTTAGAAAGTTGATCCCTTGCTCTTGACTCAATATTACCACCAGTTTTCTCTATACCCTCATATACTCCAGCTTTTTGATCAAGATTTTCTTTTAAAGACTGAGCACCGATAGCATTTCTAACATATGAACCAACCCTATATGGCAATTTTGTATTAGCCTTAAGTGAAGTATTACGAGCTATATCACCAGCTACCTTAAACGATTTTGAAAGAGTTCCTTTACCACCAGATGCAACACCAGAAACACCACCACGTAAGCCACCACTTAATGTGCCTCCTAAAGTTCTTCTAACAGTTGTTATTCCTTTTTCACCATTATCAATACTTGTTCTAGCTGCCGCTATTCCAGAAGCAGCCGCGCCTACTCCAAGTCCCACAGCTCCACCAGCTAACATTCCAAAACCACTATCTCTCGCACTTGCAAATGTTTTAAATGGATTAAGATTAAGATCTCCAGAACCTTTAATACCAAATACACTTTCAATCATTTTAGGAACTTGTTTAGCAAACATAAATGCACCTATAACTAAGAATAGATAAATCCAAATACTATAAGCTGGATCATCAATCTGCGCTCCTATATATGATTCACCACTACCATCAGAAAGTACACTAGAAGAAATAATTTCCACAAGTAACATTACAAAGAATATTGTTGCTAATCTTAAGAACAAAGAGAAATAAGTAGAAGCACTCTCCTTTATCCAATTATGAAGCTTACCGTTACTAATTGATTCTTTAGGATCAACATAAGATACTATCGCAATCGGTGCTAACATCTGTAAGAAACAAAGCTTTATAGCCCTAACTGCAATATCTATTGAAAAAGATATCAAAAGGAAAACTACATACACACCAACAGCCGATGAAATAAATGGTAAATAATCAATTACATAATTTCCATTATCTTTCCACCAAAGTAAAGAACCAAAATGACTAAAATCACGTTCATCACAGACATTATCAATACATTTCTCATTTCCTGCATCATCCTCAGTAGGTGTATGTTTAAAGAAACTATATAAATTTACATCATTAGCTGCCGCATTTTCTTCACCAGCAATACCCTCGTTTAAGAAATTTAAACAAGCGTCATTTCTAGCTACATCAATAGAACCAAGTACTCCACTAGTTTCCGAACAAGCACTAATAGAATCACTTACGTTATAAAAAGCCCCATAAAGCATAAATTGTAAGTCCTTCGCCATCTCTTCAGCTTTAGCTGTATCAACACTTGTTACATTTCCCTCATCGTTAGCTTGAACAGTCCCCGAAGCACTAGTTCCCAAAATAAGCTGTCCAATAACATTTTCCTGAACCACAATTCTCTGTAACTCTGAAGCTACATTAAAAATATAAGGAACAGCGACTAACAATACTAAAGCCACTATCACATTAGTAACTAATTTTCCCATACCTTTAGAACTATCTCTAAAAGCATTAGGATCCACTATATATTGTAATAACGAAAAACTAACTTTAAAAAGCATAAATATACCAAGTAAAACATATATATGTTGGATCAATTGATAAAGAGGATTACCTTCTTCATTACTATATAAATTTAACTCTGATAAATATATAAATAGCTTATAAACAGTAGGTATCAAACCATATATAATATTATCAAAGAAAAACATTAAGCTTCTAAAAAGATTTACTATAATTTCCATATTTTCCTCCTTTATTGAGTCTCATTAGTCTCAGTAGATACATCATCACCAGTATCAGAATCAGTTCCTCCACTAGCTGAACCATCAATATCACAGAATATATCGCCATTACTGCCAATAGATACCTCTCCTTCTCCAGCTGTATTATTAATTAAATCAACAATAAACGTCAAAAGCATCGGTAATAAAAGCAAAATAATAACTACAATTATCCTTGTATATAAATGCTTAATCGCATCTCTAAACTTCTCATCATCCGAACCAGTAATAGCCTTGATAAAACTTACAGCTGTCATAACTACCACTAATATTATTCCAGCCACACTAATAAGCCAAAAAGCTGATGAAAGTATATTTTGTAAAGATGGACTAATAATTGTACATGGATCACCAAGCGAATCTATATCATAACCCTCATTAGCCGCCCAATCTTTTATATTTTGTATTTCAACCGTTTCACCATTAAGACCGAGATTTTCTTTATTATGTTCAATTTCCTCTTCTACCCTATCTTGCACGGTACTATCACATGCTGATTTAGTCGAATTTTTAATTTCATCTAAATTAGTCGACGAATTAATACAAGTAGAAGAACCATTAAATTGTCTGCCTGCCGCTGGAATATTCATCCACGCAATACGATTTGCCACACCTTCTTGTGTAGACTCACTAAAACTTATCCCACTTGGTCTCACATAACCTATCGTATATGTATCATTAGAAGTTCCATTAGTCAATGATACATATATTGATGGACAAGTAAAATTTCCATTATCTTTAAAATAATTCTTAAACAAACTATCTGTATTATGAAAAATCTGATCATAATTACCCCAAGAATCAATAGAATAACAACTTGTACCATCGGTATTTTTATATGCATAAGCCCAAGACTCAAAAGAATCACAGTTTCCAGCATTTTTACTAGTATCTGAACATCTAAAAACAATATCCATATGTACAAAACCAGTATTTTGAGGACAATCTAAAGATAAATATCCAGGATCATCAGCCGAACCACGCAAGCCACAAAATTCATAACTACAAACTATTCCACTTGAACAACTAGCTGCTTTCGCACCAGCTATATTAATAAACAAAACACAAATAATTAATAAAGTAAAAATAATATATTTTTTCATAAAATCCCTTACCCTCATATTAATTATATCATAACAATCACACTATACAAAAGGTAAAAACTAATTATATTAATTTTTTACTCAGATGAATCACCAGAAATCCCATCAGCCGAACCGTCAACATCACAGAATATCTCGCCATTATTACCAATAGAAACCTCACCTTCACCAGCTGTTCTATTAATTAAATCAACAATAAATGTCAAAAGCATTGGTAATAAAAGTAAAATGATAACTACAATTATTCTCGTATATAAATGCTTAATTGCATCTCTAAATTTCTCTTCATCTGAACCAGTAATAGCCTTTATAAAGCTTATTGCAGTCATAACTACAACTAATATTATTCCAGCTACACTAATAATCCAAAAAGCTGATGAAAGCATATCCTGTAAAGAAGGACTAATAATAGTACACGGATCACCAAGTGAATCTATATCATATCCTGCATTAGCTGCCCAATCTTTTATATTTTGTATATTTACCGTCTCACCATTAGTTCCTGTAGCATCTTGAACATCTTCAATCTGTTGATGAACAGCATCTTCAACCAAATCATCTGCTACTTTACAAGCATTTTCTTTAAGACTCAAATTTTGATTACCTCGTGAAACACATCCAACTGAAACACCATAAATTACTCCTGAACCACTAGAACTATAATTTCCCGAAAAATTATTACCTGAACCACTTATCTTAAGTGGCGGACATTTATAACCATTTTTCTTAAAATAATTCATAAATGTATTAGCTGGTATAGAAGCCGTTTCACTTAAACATTTATTATACTTATCATTATCTAAAAGACCATTTTGATCAAGTGAATTCTCATAACAATAAACAGCATCTCCAGATAATGCTTCACTTCCTACATTATTAACACTAAAATTAATTTTCATTGCCGAACCTTCTCCAGCCCCATTAGCTTTACAAGCCCCTTGTTGAGAAGTAAACTTATTACAAGCAGAAGCCGTACTATCAGTCCCATCACACCTGAAAGCCACTTGGGCTATAGCTTTCTGATAATTAAAATCACAGTTTGTAATACTAGTATCACTACAAAATTCATATTGACATATAATTCCATATGTACAAGCTCCATTATTAGATGAACCACCATCATCAGTTGACGTATTTGGAACAGCCTTTACTCCATTAATATTTACGAATAAAATACTTACAACTAATAAAACAAATATAATATTTTTTTTCATAAAAATATCTGCCCTCTTATCTTACAATATACATAAATATTATAACATAGTTCACTAAACACACAAACACATTATAGGCTAAAAACACAAATTCATAGAAAAAAGAATTATCACTCAGATAACTCTTCATTTTCTTCACTAGTATCAACGCCATTAATAAATTTCTTACTACAGCTCCATATATCACTGACAGTCGTCCCATCAGGATTAGTACTGTCTTCTACTCCCGAAACCAAATTAACAGCAAGCTGAACCACAAATATAATTAGAAACACAACTAAAGCAGAAATAAGACGTGATACAAAAGCTTTTTGATATTTTTTAATATCTTCTTCTTTCTTAGCCACCACAGACTTTGTAAAATCCATCATACCCCATATAATGAGTAATATTGGCACCACAATCTTAATTCCTTTAATAATTGTTGATACCACATTAAATAAAGCATTCGGTACTAAAATACCCTCACACAAAGTTGAATCAGCTACATCTAACATATAAAATATATCCATATCCAATTCCTACTTTCTCAAAATATTAATTATTCTTTTCCACTTATCAATTCACTTGCACAATCCCAAGCAGTCTGGGCATCATTACCATCGCCACCAATACTTGCAGCTAAATTAATAGCAAGCTGAACTATTGTAACAATCAAAAATACAACAACAGCCGCAATCAATCTTTTAATAAAAGTCTTTTGGCCTGCTTTGATTTTATCTTCATCTTGACCAATAATTGCTTTAGCAAAATCAATCATACCCCAAATAATTAAAAGTATCGGAACTACCACTTGAATAGCTACAACAATTAAATGTACAACATTACCAATTCCAGCTGGAATACCATTATCCATCCCAGCAACACCTTGACAATAAGGTTCAGCATTAGCCAACATATTTACTAAATTCATAATTTAAACCTCCTTAATCTATATAATAAATATACCTTTTATTAAACATTTTGTCAATAGAAAGAAAAATATATACAAATTATTTACAGCACCAGTTTTACCTAAATAATATGTTTATCTATATTTTTATTTATCTAATAACCAATCTATTATATTTTTATGAATTATACCATTTTGCGAAAAATCAAATCTATCCATCGAAATAACATACTTAGGATAATTATCATCAATTTTTTTGTATGCTCCAAATTCTCTTTCAACCACTGATTCATCAGCTAAAATATAAGCAACCTGAATATATATTTTTTCTTTAAACCTAGTAGCAATAAAATCAATTTCACCATCTTCCAAATTTCCAATATTCACATTATAACCCCTCGCAATCAACTCATTATAAACAATATTTTCTAAATAAGCACCTATCTGTTCCTTCTTACCATCACTTAATATATTGGTAAAACCTAAATCTGTTAAATAATACTTATATTTTCCAGTAAGAATTCTTTTACCACGTATATCATATCTTTCTGCCTTTGATACTAGATTTGCTCTTATAATATAATCTAAATAATTATATAAAGTTTCCAAAGACACCTTCCTAGATTCACTCTCAAAATATTTTTTTAACCTTTCTGGAGAAAAAGTTTGTGCAGGTGTAGTTAATATATAAGTAACTATTCTGTTTAATAAATCTATATCTTTTATATTAAATCTCTTTACTATATCTTTAATAACAATTGAATCATATATATCACTTAAATACACTTTTTTAGACGCATCTTCCTCTTGCATAAATCTTTGTGGCATACCACCCCATTTAATATAATCATCAAACACATCATAAATATTATTTTTATCATTTATATTTAATAATTCACACACTTCGCTAAAAGTAAATGGCGTTACCTTAAAACTTACATATCTGCCAGCAATATGAGTAGCTAAATCACTTGATAATAAATCACTATTAGAACCAGTTATAAATATTGAAGTGTTTTTAGTCGCCCTTAAAGAATTTACAACTTTTTCCCAAGAATTAACATTTTGAATTTCATCAAAAAACACATAGTACTTCTTACCATCTTTTATTCTCCCTTTTACATAATCATTTAACTTTTTAGGTTCAGTATATTCATCATAATCAAAATCCTCGAAATTTATATAAATTATATGTTCATCATCCACAGCATTATTTTTTAATTCATCTACAATCTGTGATAAAATAACCGATTTCCCAGAACGCCTAATTCCTATTAATACTTTTATCAAGGCTTGATCATAAAATGGTCTTATTTGTTTTAAATACCGCTCCCTAATAATCATATAAAACACCACCTTTATAAATACATTATATTATTATTCTTTAAAAATGTCAAAAAATTACGCCATGAAGTAATTTTTTTGATATTTTCTGTTTTTATTACAGTAAAACTATTACGAAATTACTTACCAAAAATCATAATAAAAAAAGAATTACTTAAATATTCCCATAATTCCTTTCTTACTACCTTCACCATCGGTAGAACCTTGTTTATAAAAACCTAATTTTACAAAAAACTCATCTAATGCTTTATTTTCATCGCTTTGATCATTAAGTGGTGGAATTGTTGCAAACACCGTTAAACCAGTCTCAAATTCAAAATCAGAAATATCTTGACTGTTAAGCATACATTGATTTAAAACAACTTTTTTATTCTTATTTCTCTCAAACACTTTTGGATCACGAGCAAGTAACTTGTTAAGCTGTATTTTAGATGGTTCCACCAAATATATAATTTCACTCGCAAAAGTATCAGCTGTAGGACTTGTATTACCATCAAGTAAAATAATATCCGAAGAACTGTGTTTAGATATTGTATTGCCAAGTTCACCACTTGAAATACTATACATCTTTTCCTCATCAAAATACATAAAATCGTGCTTATCAACTTCCACAGCTACAACATCATAATTATGCTCTAATTGCTTTTTAGCAATATAAATCAATGTTGTCGCTCCAGCACCAGGTGTAATATCCTTAAAACAAATAACCGAACACCTCTTCATATCTTGGGCATAACTAATAGGTGCTCCAGATACAGTTGCCCCACCATGCGTCGTATCAAGCTGATGATATTGAGCTACATCACGGTAACTGTTTGGATGATCAATAAGCCATTTAACACCATCAACATTCATCGTAAAATTATAAATTCCCATCGAAATCAAATCAGATAAATACTCTGGATCAGAAGTCTCTGGTGAACCATCTAAAAGTAATACTAACTTGTCCACATCCAAAGATAACGAAAGTTGCTGTAAAGTCTTAATATCTTTATAATTTCTCAAAGCTGTAACATCTAAAACCATCTTCTGAAAAAAGAAATTTTGAAAAGTATTTATAATTTCATCAACCGTAAATTCGCCCTCTAATTTCTTAATAACCTCAACATCTAAATTAGATAAAGCCTCACGATATTTATTAGCAATTATAACGTTCATTAAATATCACCTACCTAACTATTAATCTCGTTAAATATCATCGTCTCGCCACTTACCGGAAGTTTCAAAAGACCTCCTAAAACAGGTAAATCAAAATACATATAAGTTATTACTCGGTAATAAGTACCACATTTAGCCTTATCAGAACCATTAGTACACGTATCAAATTTATATACACAGTACTGATAATCACTGTTGCCATTAACTAGCTGCCCATCACGGCCACCATTTCCACTAACACTTTGCGCGCAAACATCAGAATTATAATTATATCCAACATTTGCCCTATAACCAATATTACTAAGCCAGTCATCTATCCTATCTTGTGTTGAAGTTGTAAAACCTTGATCCTTCTCTATTTCTTCAATAACTTTATTTTTAGCTTTAAATCCTCTAGAATAAGAAAGAGAACCAATAAATAACATAATTAAAATTATTACAAAAATAATAATCAAATTAAATACCCCAGCATTTGCAATTGCCTCTTTCATACCCTAGCCTCCTGTTCTTGATCATCACTAAAATTATAAATTCGCTCACCTTTTGTATAAACCGGTACTTTAAATGCGCCAACAATAGGTAAATCAACATAAATATAGCTAGTAAGTGCATAATTATAATATATTGGCTGTCTATCACCATTAGTCCTATCAGCCTCTTGCGAACCACGATCATCATAGTAGTAATATACACAGTAAAGATGTTTAGCATCCTTAGCTCTATATAAAGTACCACCATTCATCACCTCAGGACAATCAGCTTGTCCTGTTGGACTATAAGTATAACCAATAGACGTCAAAAATTGCTCCATTTCTTCCTCAGCTAAACTATTATAACCTTCAAACTTGTCTATCATATAAAGTAATCTTTCATTTACCTTAAAAGCCTTATAATAACTAATAGTCGCTGAAAGAAGGCCAAACACAATTATAATAAATAATATAATCATATTGTATAAAAATACACTACCTATTCCTTCCCGCATTTTATCTCACCGCCTCATTATTCAATAAAAGCCTGCTTCCAAAAAAAGCAAGCTTTTTTATAAAACTACTCAGTAGCACAACTCTTTGCACCAGCATCTTGCCAACATTTCTGATAAGTACTACCAGCATTTTTACAACCAGTAGACCCCCAATATCCTCCAGAATCAGTACAGCACGCTCTACAAGCAGTATTACTCATCAAACTATTGACAAGTGGTGTAACAACGGCAACAATGACACCAATTAAGATAATAGCAACAACTGTTAAGTTTGCTTCTCCTGCTGCTTCTTTCATTAAATATCACCTACCCTCCTATTTTTAATTATAACACAATTTATCTAAATTGACTATACTTAATAACTCATCATCATCATCATTGACAAAAGTAAGAAACCAAGTATACCTCCACCAGTTCCAAAAAGCATCATCATCGTTTTATTTTCCATCTTTTCCAAACGTTCTTTATACTTTTGCTCACGGGCCTTATTCTGTAAAGTAGAAATTGTTCTTGAAAACATAAGTAACTGTTCCTGCTTATTTTCCTGGCTACCTAAACCAAGTCTGTATAAAAGCCTCATCATCCTCATCGAATCACGAACTGGATATTGATGTGCAAAATCCATATAAGGCTGTACTGATGAATCACCCGCATCAATCTTTGCCACAAGCTCCCTAAGACCTGACTTAAATAATTCCGGCGCCGTATCAATTGAACGCGCAAGGGCAACTGGAACTGTATAATGTTGAACTAAAATTTCTAGTCCCTTTAAATAGTATGGAAGAAGTAAATTAATTTTATGCAAATTTTGCTTATAATAACTGCTAAGCTGCATATAAGGTAATTTGAAAAAACCAAAACCAATTAATAAAGAAAGTAATATATAAGCAAATGATAATTGCTGTAAAAATATAAATAAACAAAATATAATTCCGACAATACCATTACGTACTCTAAGACCATACATCTTATTTACATCAATATCACTACCATATTTTATCCTAAGCAAAAACTCATAATCATCTTCCATTAAAACCCTAAAATAAGGTTCAGTCTCTTTAATGAATTTGTTAGAACTAAAATGATTATTAACTTCAAGTATAAATATCACAATAATTGCAATCAATATAAACATTATACCTATACTCATATTACTCAGCCCCCACATCTTCATTATAATATTTTTCACCAGATAAGATAAAGAAAGTATTAAGCCATATTATTCCGTGTAATAATACCTGTACCCACCAGTTAGTAAGCATCTCATTATAAGTTTCCATACCAAGCATAAACTGTACAAGCATTACCATCAAATAAAGTATAATACCAAATTGTAAAAACTTCTTGTGGAAAGTCGCTCTATCAATTCTATCACGGTAAACACTTTCAACCAGCATATCTATATCCTGACTCATATTTTCCAAAGATTCACCGGCATCCCTAGAACCTTCCTTAGTAATTTGTAAAAACAATTGATGCATATTTCTCACAATATAGAAATCATATTTTGAATTCATATAATTTATAGATTGATCAATAGTACCATTTTCATAAGCCATATCAATCATCATCTTTACATCAGACTTAACAGGATCTTCAAGCACATTTGAAGCATATACTCCCTCTAAAGCCTTAACAAAAGATTGTGTTGTTGCAAATTCCATTATTGTATTTGTTGTATAAACTTGTATCTGTTCAAATATAAACTCACTATAAAGTCTTTTACATCTTAAATATGTCAAATATGGAATAACAGCCACAGCCAAAACAGAATAAATAATCGACACAACAATATTATAAAAATATAAATAAGTAATTACTGCTGCACCAACAGCAAATACCACTATTTGAATCGCATATTGTCTTGGAGTATACTCCTGACCAAGCTCCTTAATCTTTTCTCTAATTACCCTAAATGAATAAGGAGCATACTTTTCATAAACTACACCAAGTTTCTTATTAATAAATTTATAAACATTATTACTGTTACTATTATTACGATATAAAACAATAAATATAGCAATAATCGTAACAATCAAAAGAATAACAAAAGTCATAGTACCCTCCTTTACTCAAATAAATTTTCCACTGATTTTTCAGCCCCTGGCAAAGGTGCATTAGAACCAATATTACTAGAGTTAACTGTAGAATTATTAACTCCAAAATTACTATTTTGTACTGTCACATTTTCACTAAAATTATTAACACCTAAATCAGAAGAATTCGGTGTAACACTACCCAAATTAGAAACATTTGGCGCAGCATTAGTTAAATTAACATTAGAATTACTGTCTACCTTTTCCGCATTACTCTTAAGTGATTCCCCATCAGTATAAGTATCACCAGCCATATTCTGAAGTTCTTTTGGTAAGAACACACCCTGCACCTCCAAATAATCAATCAAATAAGGACTAGGATTATTTCTTATAATCTTACCATCCGCACCTTTTCTATAAATAACATTGTGTTTAGCTTCGTTAGTATCATTAGTTACATAAAACTCTGTAACCTCTGCAATCTCTCTTTTAAAATTGTGCGTTGCTTTATCAGTATAACCTCGAATATAAACACCGAGCTGAATATATCTACAAATTGAACTCATAAACTGATCCAAATCTTGATTAGTCTCAAGTAAGCTATATAAACGGTTTGGAATAGATGAAGCCTTATCCGCATGGATAGTTGATAAAATATAATGTCCAGAAGAAATAGAGTTACGAACCGCAAGTACCGCTTCCGCACTACGAACTTCCGAAAGTAAAATCCATTTCGGATTTTGACGCATGCAAGCCTCCAAAATATCCGTATAAGAAGCAATATTGTTTGTTTTCATCGAAACTATATCTCGGTGTGGAAATATCTTATCCAAATGTAATTCCAAAGTATCCTCAATAGTAATTATTTTCTCATCTTCTGCAATCTTAGATGCCAAATACTTAATAAACTCTGTCTTACCAGAACCAGTTTCACCACAGGCAATAATATTACAGTGACCAAGCACACATTGCTCTAAAAAATCAATAACATCTAATTCAACATATTTATCCGCAACTATTTTGTCCTTTTGTAATCGAATTTTCGCTGGTGTCTTACGGACAACACATGCAATTCCGTTTTGAGCAATAGTCGGATGGATAAAAGCTAAACGTAACTCCGCACTTTCCGCATCCAGAAATGGATGAGCCATGTTAAAAGTCTTACCCATAACATTTGAACATTGAAACGCTAGCTTTTCCATAAATGCATCATTGATAGCCGGATTTTCAATTCTAAATATTCCTTTAGATAATGTTTTTAAATGTATTTGCCCACCATTATCATAAGAAATATCAGTTATATCATCATCAGCCAAATATGGTTTCAAATGACCAAAATCAATTTGATCAAAAACATTATTATTCATACTATGACTCCGAATTAGTTGAATTAGTCATTGGAATATCAATTGTAAGTGAATGAGCTGTACCATCTTGTTCCTGAACAGTTGCTGTCAAAGTACCTTTAGCTGTATAAACAAGCTCTTGCTTAGTACCAGTAACTGTTTGAGATTTTCCATTATCTTTAACATAAGTACAAGTATAAGTACTACCGCAACCCTCTGGGAAAGTAATCGTTACTGTATTCCTTGTTCCACCAGTTTCACTAACAGTTGGTACTAATGGATCAGTTGCCGTATCATCCGCAATTGGAATATTAACTGAATGTGCATCAATATAATCTACAAGTTGCTGCGTAGAAACTTGTGTAGCCCCTTCAGTATCAACCGTTCCACCATGTGGTACCGGATAAAGTTCAACACCTAAAGAACCCATATAAGAAGCTTTTTTAAGCATTAAATACAAGTCAGTCTTTAAACCAAAAATCATCATAGATGGTGTTCTTTGATCACTAGTATCCTCAAACACCGCACGTCCAGAAGAATCTTTAACCGCTAAAACTTCGATATTTTCAATAAGTTTTCCAATCATGATTTTCTCGTCACGGCCATCTCCAACCTTCATGTAAATATCTATCTTGTTACCAGGAAAAATTGAATTACCATAAGTACTTTCCATATCAACTGGAAAATTGTAAACTACTTCTCCAGATTTAACTTTTGCAAAAGCCGCATCAGGAAGCTCATCCTCAGAAATTACTGTATCCGTATAAAACATACTTCCTTCAGGAATAACTGAGTTAACATTTGAATACATACCAACTATTTGTGACCTAGATCTAATAACATTATCACTAAGTGAAACATTTGGCATATCAATTAATTCAACCATATCATCTGTTATTTCAGTTCTTGGCTGAATAGTTTGCGTTGCAACTGGAATTTGAATTGGTTCCACTGCTCTGTTGATTTGTGTACTATAACCAACATAAAGTAAAATCAAAATTATAATAACTCCAATAATCGTCACCATATTTTTGTTTTTCAAAAACCTTTTGGCCGAAGCCACTAAATTATTCATAAACTCATCCTCTCTCTTCTTTTATTCTAATAAGGAACTTCTAAAATGGCATCAATTCTATTTTGTAAATCAAATGTCATTTCCGTCCTACCACCAACACCGGCTACTCCACTTTGTACACTAAGACTTACTTTCGGTGGGCTTTCATTTATATCATAAAACTTTATTACATAATTTCTAGTTGTACTCGCACTTTCTGCATACCTTCTAATAAAGTTTTCAACAAATTTCTCACGGTAAATTCTAATCGTTCCGTTAGTTCTATAAGAAGCATAATCAAATGCATCCCACATTGCTGCCTCCGTGACCTCTTTTAAAAGCTGTGAATTGTGTTCATCTGTATTAGTTAAATTTTGGAATAAAACAATGAAGAAAATAGATAAAATTCCAAGACCAACTACAAATATACCCCAAAATGATTCCTTCATGTTTTATCACCCCCTAAACATCTTTATCACAAGTGTAAAAATCAGATTTACCTGCACCTGCACACTCACCAGTAACATCTACCTGAGTATTCAAAAATTTACTAATACATTTCCGACCATTCTCTAAACAATTTAAATTAAAATCATCATATTTATTTTTATCATTATAATTTCTAATTGATTTAATTGTAGAAGTATCTAAAGTAACTTCATATAAAACATGACTATCACTATAAACCTTTGAACCATCTTTTTTCCCTTGACTTTTCTCTCTTGTAATATAATTTTTAACCGTTAAATTATCATACTTACAGCTATATACACCATTTGAATAACTACACCAGTTAGAACCTGTATCTCTTTTATCAGCTGCTTGTCCAGGAAATGGATCCTCTAAATCAATTGTTCTATAAATAACATCTACACCACCAGGTCCAGGACAATAAGGTTCCCCATTAATCGTTGGCATTGGTGCACACTCACCGCTAGGACAGCATCCATAAGGGCACTCACTTTCAGGACAAACAGGATCTGTCTCATTACCCTTTAAACATTTTCCAGTCTCTGGGTTATATTTTGTACCAGCTGGACAGCATGCCTTAGTCACGGGATTCCAATCAACTCCAAGCTTTTTAGCATCCTCTTCAGTTTTACAATCATCATCTTCTGAAGGCTCACCTTCACAATTTCCAGTTGATGGATTATATTTTGTACCTGCCGGACAACATGCTTTCATATTAGGATTCCAATCTAATCCTAATCTATCTGCATCCTCTTCAGTATCGCAGTCATCACTAGGTCCACTATCACATTTCCCTGTCTCAGCATTATAAGTCGTTCCAGGTGGACAACAATAACCACCCTTACTGTTCCAATCAAGGCCTAATTCTTTAGCATCCGCTGCCGTCTTACATCCATCACCAGGACCATCAGGATCATACGAAGTCAAAATCTCACAAGAATACTCATCAGTTGGATCACCTAAAATGGAACTTTTAGCAATGCAGCTGCCACCACTACCACCATTACCTTTAGAAGTAGCTAAATATCCACTATTATTTGCCGCACTACTAATCTTTGCATTAGCCGGCAAATCATAAGCAAATTGAATATCTGCTGCTTTTGCCCTAGTCGCATCTATTTTCACACCATGATTTTCAAATGAAACAGGTAAATTAGCTATGCCAACATCTTTATATCCAGATGAATCTGGCTTATGCATAGAAAGTCCATCACTTAATCTAATATAACGATAATAATTTTCTGGCAACTTGTACTTAGTCGTATTTTCCATAGTAAGTTGAACAGTCTTTCCAGAAGTCGTCATACCTGATTTATATTCTAAAAGTGGATTACGAGCATACACACTATATAACTGCATTTCATCAGGTTCATCCATACTATATTTACTATCTTCATACGTTTCCGTATATCTAAACCACATCGTTCCCATATCCGAAGCAAAGCTTCGCTTTTTACTGCTTTCATAACTAGATAAAGCTGCCCTTTGTCTAGCAATAAATGAAGCTGTGCTTTCCTTTTCGCCTTGAACTAAATTAGTTCTGCACTCCCTTTTCCTATACACCTTAAATGGTTTCATATTAGGAATCGAAGTAGCTCCAAAATGACTTAAATTTGCTATTTCATATTGTTCAGGATTTAAAATAAAATATCTACCAGGTTCAACATAAATTTTGTCATCCGCATTTGGAAAATAAACCGAAAATTCCTCACGACAAAGTACATTACCACCCTCATAGAAATATCCAGCAATATTACTATTATCTGATGCCGTACTAGCTATTATTCCATTCCAATTGCTTGTATCTTTTATCGTATAAGCTAAATTATCCGCATTCGTATTCTCACATGTCGCACATGAAGCCTGATATGAATAATCATATTCTAGTTTCATAACGTCAAATTCCATTAATGGCTGATTAGCTCCACTAACCCACACTGTTCCTTCACCTGTATATACTAATTTATTAGCCTGATAATATTGTTTAGCTGCCGCATATAATTGCTGTTCATATACAGTATTAGAATACATACAATCTCCACTTTTACAAGGAAATAATGATGGATTATTCCAAGCTTCAATCCAAAAATCATCCGTCCCACTAGTCCAATGAAAATATTTATTCATTGTATTCCAAATTAAAGCTTGTCCAAAAAAATATCTTTGTTCATCAGTCAAATCTTGTCTCTCTTTATATAAATAATCACTATATAATGATACTTCATTTAATAATTCTTGCGCTTGCGTCTCATTTAAACCCTGCTGCTTAAAATAAGTTAAAGCATCCATCGAACTCATAGTAAGACCGCTTTTAAAACGTTTAGTATAATCGGCACAAAAAGCAATTCGTCCATTAACTGTTAAAATACCTTCTTTCCATCTTTTGCCACTACTAAGTATATAAACAGAAGCCCCAGAACTTCTATTACCACTTACTCCAGTCGCCGCTTCCACTTTATTTGAACCTAAAAACATCGCAAAATTTATAGCTAAAAATACCGTTAACAATAAAAATATTTTTTTTCGCTTCATCTGCGCACCACCTTTAAAACTATAAATATAATAAGGATCAATATTCCAATAGCCGACAACACCACATAAACTAAATTATCCATAATCACATCTAATACTGTCGTTTTTAAATCGTTATCTTCAGCTTTAAATAGTTCCTTACTAGTATTTCCAACTTTAGTTAAAGCATCAATAAACTCTAACTCTGAATAATTACTCGTGTCATACCATATCGAACAAAGCTCAGAACTCGCATACTTTTGACACTCTTGAAGTACAGAATATTGATTATAATAAGGAAAACTAATATGCTTAGTTAAAAGTACTTCACCTTTACAATTATTATCGTTAGAATAAATTGTATAATCAGCTTTATTATCCCAAATATAATACTTATGCATAAATTCACTTTGACCAGCAAATCTATTTCCTAAATTATCCGTTACATAAATATCGTTTGTTATATTCGAAATATTAACTGTATATTCGGGAGAACTATTTACAATCTTGTAATTATAACTAAATTGCACATTACTAGCTAGTCTAGATAACTCAGCTTGCCTTTGATAATCACACTCAGCACGTGTAACCAGTGGTACCATAAACAAACATACAAAAGTAAAAGCTAAATACTTTATAACAAATTTGACTCGCATATCCTATCCTCCCCTCTATTATAACACATTATTTTTTTATTTTAAAATATATTTATAAGTTAAATTACGAATATTAAAAGTTAAATTAATTTCCGTCGCATTACTAACTTCAAGTGGAATTTCAATATAAATAGCTGAATCTGTTCCAACATTAGGCTTTATTCGCTCTGTATCAATCCTCTGAGATAACCAATTATCATTTATTTTATAATTAATCGTCCCAAAAGTATTTAAAAATGAAGTTAAATTAGTTATCCTACTATCATTAATATTACTGTCATAACTAAACTGTCCATCAATCTTCATTAAAGTCTTTAAATAATGACCTGTTGCCGTAGGCACAACATACTCTGTAGAATCAATACACTTATTAGTCGCATAACAATATTTATAATTGACTTTGAATTTATCACCTATCTCATAACTATTAATTTTTAAACTAGTATTTTCTAAAACACTATTTTCAAAAGTTTCTTCCTCACCTAGTTTAGTTTCACTAACATTTCTGTGTCCACTCAAATTAGTAGGTTTCAAATCCACAAAAATATTTTTAGCTCCAAGTTCACCTTTAACATAACTGACATTATCATTAAATTTAAGTGTCATCGCTTTATCGGCATCCTCATATGGAATTAAAAATGCTAAAATATATGTTTGAAATTCATTATTAAGTGATTGACCTGTATAAGGAGTTCCTAAATCATATATTTCTTTCGCATAATCTCTATTTTGACCATATGATGTGCCTACAACCCTAAGCGTAGCTAAGCCCGTATTCAAAGTCTTATCCACACTACCAGTTTTCTTTATATCAAACTTAATTGCCACTAACATATCATCAGTAATTTTATTACCACTTGGGCCATATTGCGTCAAATATGAATCCCTAATATTCATTACAACTCCACTCGCACTAAAAGATTCACCTTGCTCATAAGAAGCTGTATAAACACCAATATTCATATAAATTGTAAACGCAATAACAATCACAAAAATAATTAATGCCGTGTTAATTATTAACTTATTTTCCCCGTAAACATATCTAAACTGTCTTATTTTATTTCTAACTTGTCTGTTTACTTTATTTTTATCAAACTCTAAAGAAACTTCAATTTCTTCGCTATCTTTTTCATCAATATCTAATTTTTGTAAATCACTGCCAAAATCAAACTGTTTAATATCAAAACCTGTTGCTCTAACTCCATACCAAATTAAACTAACTAACTGTAAAACCGATATGATCAAAAACAAATCTCTTAAAGCGCTAGAAAGACGAATATCTAATAAATATGCACTAACATCCCTTAAATAAGGATAAACAATAAAATACAAAGCTATTGTTGCCACATAAACAATTAAACTATATATATAAAGAGCTTTAGGTTTCTTCTTATAAATCATTACCGAAAGTAAAATAATAATCAAAATAATTACACTTAAAGCCAGTATAAAACTATACATACTCAAAAGCATTCTTGGCGAAAATTCATTTAAAGCCGAAGAATAGTCTTGTACATATGCTCTAAAAAAGTTATATATTGAAAAAGAGCGATATAACAAAAGCGCCACAAGCACCGCAATAATCGCATGTAACCACTTAAAATATTTTATAAAAAACGCATATGGTTTTCTTAAGATCAATTTTAACCGCCCCTTCCCTATAATATAATTATAACCTATTTTATCACAAAAAAAAAGAAAAATATTACTTTTTCAAACATTTCATAATAATTATATATTTTTCCTTTAATTTATCACATAAAATTTATGATTAACTACCTATCACAATTTACATAATGGATTATCCGAATCATATCCTAAAATAGAAGCGACATTATTAATAATATCTATAATAAACGTAAGAATAACCGGCAATAACAATAAAATAATCACCGCTATTATTCTAGATTTCAAATTGTTAAAGAAATTTTTCAAACCAGCATCATCATGACCCACTATCACCTTAATCAAGTCGATCATGCTTAAAATTACAACTAAAACAATTCCTCCAACACTAATATATACAAACAAATTATTCAAAAATTCGCTTATTTCGCCAGAAATTAGATCACATGGATCAGCTGCATTATATATCAAAGATCCATTAACTGACTCAGCCCATTTTTTTACATTTTCACTATAATTAATACCATCAAATCTAAAAATTGCATATGGCCGGCCATCCCAACCACCAGCTGCATTAAATAAACTTGGATAAAAACTACAATTATATCCCCCACACCAAGATGCCTGTATTGAATCAGCACCACTATTTGGCCAATATTTTCTAACAGCTTCATTTCCTAAATAAAGCCATATATGCTGACCTCTTGTTGTCATAGTTGGATCAACAAGCATAACATCTCCAGGCTCTAAAAAGGTTGTAGCTTGACCTAAATAATATGTCCCAACCCGCTTCCATTTTGTCTTTCCTTCACCTTCAGTAAGATAATCCCACTGATCAGGACATAAATACGTCGGAAAATCAGGATCTACACTTCCTCTAACAATGGTTGAAACAGCCACCGCACAATCGCCATATTCGCCACCATCTACTGTTCCTCCGCCTACAGGACTTACCTTTTCACGAAGATCTATATAATTCTTTGTTTGACTATTATATTCTCTTGTCCACGCTCTCTCTACTATATATGCACTATTAATTCCACATGCCACTCTAGCCCCAGTATCCGCAATTTTATTTCCTTCAGCCGTATCAGCACGTACATCATTAATTGATAAAAAGAAAATAAAAAACAACATTATAAATATAATAAATTTTTTCTCATAATTTCTCATAAAAAGACCCCCAAATAATCAAACTATAACAATTAATATAATAAAACTTAGATTTTATTATCAACTTATTTTTCCTCTTTTTTACTATTATTTTTCAAATAATCCATAATACTCATATATTTTTCCTTTAATTTATCGTAGCTAAAAGTCGCATTAGCTCCACTAGTCGATGGTAAATAAATTGCTTTAATTAAAACATCTTTATAACAATACCTATCATATAACTCCAAAGCCTTCCTCCCAGTTACGAAAATAGTTTTCACATCAGTATCTTTAATTAAATTTTTAATGTCATTAACCTTAGGATTTTTTATAGAACTATCACTAGAACCATTTATCTCACATGAAGCAAGCACATCCCATAAAGCTATTTTATGCCTTTTTAAAAAATCCTTCTTATCTAAAATAGTCTTAGGTAAATCTTCACCAAATAAATCACTTAAAACTCGCCAAAACCTATTTTGTGGATGCATATAATAAAATCCAAATTCTCTAGATTTTATAGATGGAATAGATCCTAAAATAAGAATCTTACTATCCTTATTAATAAAAGGTCCAAATTCATGATTAACTAACATATTGTCACAACTTACATAACGGATTATCTGAATTATATCCTAAAATAGGGGCGACTTTATTAATAATTTCTATAATAAATGTAAGAATAACCGGCAATAACAATAAAATAATAACAACTATTATTCTCGACTTTAAATTGTTAAAGAAATTTTTTAAACCATCATCATCGTGTCCTACTATAACCTTAACCAAATCAATCATACTCAAAATTACAACTAAAACAATTCCTCCAACACTAATATATCCAAATAAACTATTCAAAAAACCACTTATTTCACCAGAAATAAGATCGCATGGATCAACTGTATTATATATAAAAGATTCGTTCGCTTGATCAGCCCATTTAAGTACCATTAAATCTAAAAATTACATAAGTCCTAGAATCACCATAAGGATTTTCTTCTGCGTTAAATAAAGTTGGATAATAACTACCATTAGGATATGAATTATATCCAGCTTCAACAGAATCAGCATTACTATCAGGATAATATTTTCTAACAGCTTCATTACCAAAATACATCCAAATATGCCCATAAACATTGCTTGACGTATTTACCGCAGAATCAACAATCAAAACATCTCCAGGCTCTAATGAAGCCGTACTAGTACCTTTATAATATATACCGATACGTTTCCAATCACTATTACCATCCAAATATCTCAACTGATTTGGTACTAAAAACGCCTCAAAGTTTGGATCAACACCAGAACTTCTAACAATTGTCGCTACTCCCACATCACAACTAGCATAAGAACCATCATCATTTGCGGCATTAACTATATATTTATCTCTAGCATCAACATATTTTTTAGTAGTATCATTATAAATTTTAGTTGATGACCAATAAGCATAAATTCTCGATGTCCCACAAGCTAATTTAGCCCCCATATCCGCCATCCTATTTCCTTGCGTACTAGCCCCCAAAACATTATATGGAAAACATAAAAACACAAAAGTTAAAAACACAATAATTTTTAAATGTCTTTTTACCATAAGCCCTCATCCTTTAATATTTTTAAGCTAATATTAGTATATCATAGAAACGGTCAATTTAATATATTCTTAATTATAAAATCAGGATAGAAACGTGAAAAAATATATTAAAATTTATTGACAAGTAATAAATACAACAAAAAATTGACATTAAAAT
>CALVVS010000008.1 GCA_944363925.1 uncultured Bacilli bacterium
GATGTAAGACCACTTTCTGTATTATCGTACGTTACATCATTAGAAGGAAAATATGTTTCTGCATAAACTATTACCACACCAGCGGATACTACTCCTAGTATAAAACCTATCAAATATTTCTTTAAAAATTCTTTTGTTTTTTCTTTCATCACTATTCCTCGCTTTCACTATTAGTGGTAGTTTCAAACAAATTATATCTTATAAAATGTACAATGTCAATACTATTAGTGGTAGCACTTTTAGTGAAAGGAGATTGTATGAAAGCAGATATTACTAATATGGCACCGCAAGATATTGCCTTACTTATTAGAGAGTGGTCGGAGGAATCACAAGCACAATTTGCAATATCAGTTAATAAAAGTTATTCATCTATTACCAAAATTGAAACTGGTGAGCGTAATTTATATTTACATACTTTTTTACAGTGGTGCCGAAATAAGGGAATAAAGGTTACAATGGAAAAAACACGAAAAAAAAGTTAGAGTTTTCTAACTTTTTCGATATTTGAATTTATATGTTACTTCTAATTTGTAGTTTTCGTTTGAAGCAAATTCGGGAATAGACATTTTTACTTTTTCTTCAAATTCATTGCGGGTTAATGGTTTACTTAAAACTTTTAATGATACTGTTTCATATTGAACTCTAAATCTTGTCATGATTTTTCTCTCTTCTAGTCTATATTCTTGGTTAGAAGTATCTACTTTACTTTCGGCACTCCAAGATGTTGGGTTGCCTAATGTTTCAGTTTCGCGATCTTTATAAGGTCTATTTCTAGGGGCATCTGAACTATAACTACTATATCTACGTTTTGTACCGTTATACCAGCGCCATTGTTTATCGCGATAACGGTATAAAGTGGCTGTTTCTTCATCTCTTTTATTATATTTTTCGGTATTAACGTCTTCTTTAGCACTATATTTTCCACTATTATAATATATTTTTTTACCAGCATCATTTAAGTAATAATATTTATAACCGGTTGTTTGCTGTATTGTTCGATAATCTTTTTCTGCTGGGTAATCTAAGGAGTATTCACTCCACTCTGTATATATTGAACTTCCTTCATCTTTATTGGCAAATCCAGCTGGTTGTTCTGATGAAAATCCAGAATAATCACCTTCTATATCATACCATTTCCAACTACGGTCACGGTAACGATAATAATATATACTTTCACTTTCTATATTTACGGTATTGGCATCTTCTGGTATTTTTGGAAGTTTTTCTAAGTCCATAGGTAGTTTGATGCCATATTCAGATATTTCATCTTGAAGTTCCTCGTCATCGAAATAATCTGACCATTTTGTAGTACTTACTTGACGTTCATAATAATTATAATAAGGTACTACATCGACAATTGCTTTGCCCTTTGGATAGGAAGTTTGTTCGGCACTCCACGAACCATATTTTAAATTAACCGAACATTTTCCACAGTTTCTAACATCTATTGTATAAACGTAATCTTCTTTATATTTTGTGATTTTGACACTACCAGAACAAAGACTATTATTGGTTCTAGTACTACTTAAATAACCATCATCATACATTTCATTTAATCTTACAGTTACGCTTTCTCCTTCTAGAGTTGGAACAGTTCCAGCATCTTTAGCATAATTTAAACTGGCTGTTTTTAAATAGTTATATATTTTTAGGCAACTATTATTTTGAACGGCAGCAACTATAATAAAAATTATGATTACTATAGGTAAAATGGTTCCAAAGATGAAGAAAAAATTTAGCAATGGCCTTTTATTTTCTAAGGATCTATTAATTGTATTTCCTTCTTCATCAACATAGGTTTGTCGTTTCATAGCATCACCCCTCGTATAATATCATTTTAGCACATCTAAGATAATTTTCAAAGGATAAAATAGAAAAAAAGTCATAATGACTTTTTAGTTTATGTTAGTATTATTATTTAATGAATTATTAGGTTGGTTTGGCGTTGATGAAATATCTAATGTTTCAATTTCTGGAGATGGCTGACTTTCGGTTGGTGCTGGAGCAGAAGGTGCTGGTACAGGGTTTTGATTTACTTGTATTTGCGGGTTATCAATTGTTTGGGTTTGAACAGTGGCTTGATTATTTTGAGTTTGAGGCTGAACAATTGGTTCGGTATTTTGAACAGTCATTTGATTTATAGTTTGATTTGAAGTCACATTTGGAGTTATATTTTCTTGAATATTAGTTTGTGGCATATTAGTTATTGGTGTTACTGGAGCTTGGTTTGGTACCACATTATTTACTGGTGTATTTTCTACAGGAACTGGAGTTCCTAATGGTGCTTTAGGTTTTCTTTTACTCATTATTATAATTACAATAATAAGTATGATGAGGATAACAGCAAGACCTACAGTTAAATAAATGTTATTCATATTATATAATTCAAAAGTAAATTCTATATCATCTTGAGTATTTACTAAATTCCAAACTAAGGTTTTACCGTCATTTTCAGTAGATGTCGCATTACTGCTGATGGCTTTATATGGCAAGGTTACATTAAACTTCATATCAAGTGTAGATGAAAGCATAGACATATCCATATTGCTTGAAAAATCAAAGGAACTATCAGTTTGAGTATCTGTATCATCTTGAACATTGGTATCAGTTTGAGTATCGTTACTACCTTGAATAGTAGTATCATCTTCAATATTCATTTGATTATCATCAGTAGTAGTTGTTTGGTCAGCGTTTTCGATTTGGCTTTGTAATTCATCAGTGGCATTATTTTTTACTTTGGCAGTATAAGTGTTTTTAAAGAAACCTTTTTTTACGGTGAAAACATTATTTGGTGTTTCTTCATCGGCGAGAGCATTTAAGTCAAGAGTTGTTTCTTTTTCGCTACTAAGGTCATCAATATTGGCAAAGCTTTTAGTAAATTTATAGCCAGTCATGGAATCATCTGAATATTTTTCTGTTTTAAAGCCTTTTTCTTCAAACTCTTTTATTTCTTCATTTTCTAAGAGGTCATCTTCACCACTTTGCTCTAAGAAGCTACTATCAATGGCGGCTATCAGTGATAAGTTCATACTTTTATCTTTGGTTATCTCCATATTAACATGTGATTTTACACATCCGGTCATTAAAAAGACAACTAACATAATGTTTAATAATTTTAAACTTTTTTTCATTTTCTCCCCTACCTTCTTTCTTAGAATAACAAACTAGATTGCTTTTGTCAATATTTGACGAAAAAAGAAAATAGGTTTAACTATTTTCTAGTTTTAAGGTTAACTACACAAATTAAATATACGAAGTTTTATGATAGTTTTCCTTATATATATACATGTTTTTTTCTAGGAACTTCAATTTTATGAGTACGCTCATGCATATATTTATCAATTAGAACAACTTTATTTTCTTTGAGGCTTTTTTGAACATCAATTATTTTTTGATTTCTAGAACCTCTGAAGTCTAAGTTTAAGCTAAATTCAGCAATTTCAAATTTTCCATCGACTAAGACATCAATATATTTTAAAAATTCAGCTTGTTTTTTATTTTTTAAAACTTGTTCATAGGTAAAGCCGGTATAGCACCAAACATTTAGACCTTTTTCTTTGGCGTGTTTAGCAATTTCGGTACAGGCTTCGGCCTGAAACATGGGATCACCACCAGAAAAAGTTATTCCTTGCTGGCCCATAAGGGTATTTAATTTTTTTATTACTTCTTCGGTTGTGACAGAAAAGCCGCCTTTAAAATCATGGGTAGTCGGATTTTGGCATCCTTTACAATTATGACTACATCCCTGAGTCCAAATGACGGTTCTTATTCCTGGTCCATCGACTATACTATCTGGCTGCAAGTCACTGGCTAAACGAATTTTCATTTATTTAGCAGCTTTCATAAGACCAGCAGTACTATGTTTTACACGGTCGTGTTCTTCGGCTCTTTTAGCATTATTGAAACGGTCTGTTGTTCCAACTAAATATCCTGTAATTCTTCTAATTCTTTCGAATTTAACGCCTTCTCCTACTTTTTTTTCGTCTGCTTTCATTTTATTTTCCTCCTATCTTCCACCGCAAGTATTTAAACTTGCATTTTTAATTCTTTCCATTGGAACTCCTTCGCCTTCCTTACGGCCGCAACCTGGACAGAAGTCACCAATGACACCAGTATATCCACAAACTGGGTCTCTATCTACTGGGTGGTTAATAGCTCCATAACCAATACCGTTATCATGCATGGTTCTGATGATTTGTTCAAAGGCATCGACGTTCATAGCAGTATCACCATCTAATTCTACATAAGTGATATGGCCACCATTTGTTAGGGCGTGGTAAGGGGCTTCTATTTGAATTTTTTTTGCAGCTGAAATATTATAATATACTGGTACATGGAAGGAATTTGTATAATATTCTTTATCAGTTATACCTTTTATTTTTCCATATACGGCTTTATCGATATTGGTAAATCTACCAGATAAACCTTCAGCTGGTGTGGCTATTAATGAGAAATTTAGATTATATTCTTTAGAATATTCATCCATTTTCTTACGCATAAAGCCAATTATTTTTAAACCAAGTTTTTGGGCTTCTTCGCTTTCGCCATGATGTTTACCAATTAAGGCTTTTAAACATTCGGCTAGGCCAATAAAGCCAACGGTTAAGGTTCCATGTTTTAAAATTTTTCTTAATCTATCGTTTGGTTTTAGTTTTTCACTATCCATCCAAACGCCTTGACCTAATAAAAATGGGAAATTATATATTCTTTTTGAACACTGAATTTCAAATCTTTCTAGTAATTGGTCTTTGACTAGTTCTATTAGTTCTTCAAGTTCTTTGAAGAAACCATCTAAATCAGTTTCACCGCTAACGATACCATGTTTGATACCTAGTCTAGGCAAGTTAATCGAAGTAAATGAAAGGTTTCCTCTACCCGGAGTGATTGGATGGTCTGAAGTAATATCAGCTAAGACTCTGGTTCGGCAGCCCATATATCCTACTTCTGTCTCATAATCATTTGGGTCATAATATTCTAGGTTAAATGGGGCATCAATAAACGAGAAGTTTGGAAATAGTCTTTTGGCTGATACTTCACAAGCTAGTTTGAACAAATCATAGTTAGGGTCTTCTTTATTATAATTGACACCTTCTTTAACTTTGAAAATAGAAATTGGGAATATTGGAGTTTCATGATTTCCTAAACCAGCATCAGTGGCAAGTAGATAATTTTTCATGACCATGCGGCCTTCTGGTGAGGTATCAGTTCCAAAGTTGATTGATGAAAATGGAACTTGAGCACCGGCTCTTGAGTGCATGGTATTTAAGTTATGAATAAAGGCTTCCATTGCTTGATAAGTCTGTCTATCGGTTTTTTCATAAGCTTTTTCATAGGCTTTTTTAAATAAACGTTTTACTTGCTTTGATTCTTTAGTAAATGGGTCAAACATACTAAGGTCAATATCGATTGTTTTAAGTTTATCAATTTCTTTAGCAACTCTATCCATATTTATATAATATTCTAAATCGGTTAAGTCTAAGTAATCATAAATGGCTTGTTTTAGTTGCTTTTTGAAAGTGGCTAGAACACCTGGTGCCATGTAGTAATCAAAGGCTGGGATGGCCTGTCCACCGTGCTGGTCATTTTGGTTAGCCTGTATGGCGATGGCTGCTAAGGCGGTATAACTAACTATATCTTTGGGCTGTCTTAAATAACCATGACCGGTTGAGAAACCATTTTTAAATAATTTATTGATATCGATTTGGCAGCAAGTTGTGGTTCCCATTGGTAAGAAGTCCATATCGTGGATATGAATATCACCGTTATCATGGGCTTCAGCAAATTTTGGTTTCATTAGATAAGCTTTAGCAAATTCTTTAGATACTGTTGAGCCATACTGAAGCATGGTTCCCATTGCGGTATCGCCATCGACGTTGGCATTTTCTCTTTTATCATTTACTTCAGAAGCTGATTTTAAACCTAAACTTTCTAGAGCTTTTAAAAATTTATGTTGTTTTTTTTCGCCAAAGAAGATTTGTCTTGAGATGTTTCTTCTTTCTCTATAATCAGCAAATTCTTTATAAACATCAGGATAGCCTTGTTTTTGGAGTTCGGCTTCGATTAAATCTTGGATGGCTTCTATTTTAATTTTTTCTTCATTTTTATATTCTTTTTCGATGCGTTTAATAACTGAATTATAAACTTTATTAACGTCTTTTTCTGAATAATGAGCTTCTTCGTCTTTTTCTAGACTATCGAAAGCCTTTTTTATAGCTAGGGCAATTTTTGTGCCGTTCCAAGCTACTTTTTTTCCACTTCTTTTAACGACTGTTAAGTAGTCTAATTTTTCTTCTTCAATTGTCATAAGTACCTCCTATATTCTAAATTGATTATATACCCCTAGCGAGGTTCAGTCAATAGAAAATGTTCGCTTTTTTGAAGTTTTTTTGTCCTTATATTTTTTTGCTTTATTTTTGGTGTTTTTTCGATTTTTCTATTTACGTAAATTTTTCGTTTTTTGATTTTTGTGATTTTTACGTTATTGTTTATTTTGCTTCATTTTGGATATTTACATTTATTTTAAAGGGTTTGTCTGTTTTTTTGATGTTTTTTTGAATTAAAAAGATTTTTGGCTTTTTTGATTTTTTGTTATTTTAATTTTATTGGTTTTGTGTTTTTTTAACATTTTTGTTTTTTGTTTATTTTACTTTTTCAAAGGTAGTATGTTCGCTTTTTGGTATGTTTATAGCAAACAAAACATATATTTATTTTAAGGTGGTTTGGATGAAGAAATTATTTTTAATTTTGATGATTATTTTTTTGGTTAGTGGGTGTACAAGGGACAAAAGGACAGAGAGTTATATAAGTAAGGATGATGGTTATGTATCTATTAATTATCCTATTACAAATATTAATGTTTTAGATGATGAAATTAGCAGTTATATTAATAAAACATATTACAATTTTAAAAATATGAATTCTAAGGAAATTCCTGAGTTAAATATTTCTTACACTTATAAGGAAATTAACGATGATATTATTAATGTCAGTCTGCAGACAGAGATTAGGACTAATAGGACGATTAATAAAATTAAAACTTTTACTTACAACAAGTCTAACGACAAGTTTTTAACAATGGAAGATTTAGTAGATGATTTAGAGGGACTTGATTTTGAAATAAAAAAAGAGTTACTGGAAAAATATCAAGATGCGGATATGGATTATTTAAGTAATATCAGCTATGATTATTTTACAATTGACGATGAGAATTTAACTATTTATCTTAATCCGGCAGAGATAAAAAGCAAGCATGATAATCTTATTTATTTAGATATTCCTTTGGATAGTTTAAAATTATTAGTGGACATTAATGTTAGTCAAAAGCCTGATACTTATTTATCTATTAAAAAGAAAAATGTTTCACTGGATGATAAGGTGGTGGCTTTGACTTTTGATGATGGCCCTAGTAAAAATACGGATGAAATTTTGGATGTTTTAAAGAAATATAAAGCATGTGCGACTTTCTTTTTAATTGGAAACAAGGTAGAGTTTTATGGTGATGTTTTAAGGCGGATGCTGGATGAAGGTAGTGAGATTGGCAATCACTCTTACGACCACAAGTTACTTACGAGATTATCTAAGGCGGAGTTTCAAGAGGAAATTAGTAAGACGCAAGAGGCAATAAAAAAAGTGACGGGGTTTACGCCGACTTTATTTAGACCGACTTATGGTGGCTATACAAATGCACTTAAGAGTTATACTGATTTAAAGTTTGTTTTATGGGATGTTGATTCTAGAGATTGGCAGGTGAAAACGAAAAATAGAATTTTAAACAATGTCTTACCTAATGTAAAAAGTGGTAGTATTGTTTTGATGCATGATATTAAAGATTATTCACTTAAGGCGTTAGAAGAGATGCTTGAGAGTTTAAAGGATGATGGATATAAGTTTGTAACAGTGAGTGAGCTTTTAGAACTTAAAAAATTAAGGGAAAGTGAATGACTAATTACAATTTAGAAGAAGCAGAACTGATTAAAATTCAGATTGTTTTATCGTTTGTTTTACTTTTTACAACGGTTATATCTATTTTTCTATCTTACAATTTTTTGTTAGAGCTTGAAGAGAAAGAAACTATTTACAGTGAGAAGGAGAGCTTTGACATTTTGATTTTTAACCGGACAGTTATGTTTATAGTAGCTTTGATTTTTATTTATATTAATATAAGAGATAAAAAAGTTAAGAAAAAATACAGTTTAGAGGATGAGTTTGCAGATTTACAGATATGGGCGAGTGTTTTTAGTTTTATCTCAGCTTTGATTGTGCTTTATGTAGGGCTTGGTTCTGGCAGCAATATTATGGCTTATGAAAATCCTACTATTTAAGTAATTTTCTCCAAAGATTTTTATAGTTCGACAATGTGTAAAGTATACGTGTTACTATTTTAAAATAATATTTTGAAGGTTTATTTTATTTAGGTATTTGTCAGATTTTCCAAAGACTTACAAATTTTTTCATGAAAAAAGAAGCTTTATTTAGCTTCTTCGGTTACTCTAGTTTCTCTTATAACGACAACTTTAATAGTACCTGGATATTGCAAGGTTTCTTCAATTTTATTTTTTACTTCTCTAGCTATTTTATGACTTTCTAGGTCATCAACGTCTTCTGGTTTAACAATAACTCTAAGTTCTCTACCAGCTCCGACGGCATAGGTTTTTTCGACGCCTTCGATGTCATTACCAATTTGTTCTAATTCGGTTAATCTTTTGATGTAGTTTTCTAAGGAGTCGTTTCTAGCACCTGGCCTTGATGCGGATATGGTATCAGCAATAGCTACAATGGTACTAATGATATTTGTTGGTTCTTTATCGCCATGATGTGATTCAATGGCGTTTATGATTATATCATTTTCACCATATTTTTTGGCAAGGTTAGCGCCTAATTCAACATGACTACCTTCAACTTCATGGTCAATGGCTTTACCGATATCATGAAGTAAGCCTGCTCTTTTAGCTAAGGTAATATTTTCACCTAGTTCACCGGCTAGAAGACCAGCTAAATTAGCGACTTCTAAGGAGTGTTTTAAGGCGTTTTGACCATAACTGGTTCGGAATTTTAATTTTCCAATTATTTCAACTAATTCTGGTTCCATTTTAGTTATGCCAAGTTCAAATAGAGCGTTATTACCAATTTCAATTAAATTAGCCTGCATTTCTTTAACGGTTTTGTCGTATACTTCTTCGATACGGCTAGGATGAATTCGACCATCTTTTATTAAAGTTTCTAAGGTGATACGGGCTATTTCCCTACGGTAAGGGTCAAAGCTTGATAAGACTAAGGCTTCTGGGGTATCATCGATTATTAAATCAACACCAGTTACAGCTTCGATGGTCCTGATGTTTCGGCCTTCTCTACCGATTATTCTTCCTTTCATTTCATCGTTTGGTAAGGTAACTACAGTAACGGTTTGTTCGCTAGCTATATCAGCCGCATATCTTTGCATAGTAGAGACTAGCATTTCTTTTGAGCTTTTATCGGCTTGAAGTTTGGCTTCGGCTTCACGGTCTTTAATGTATGAAGTTATTTCTAGGTTCATCATGTCTTCAACCTTTTTCATTATAAGGTCGCGAGCTTCTTTTTTGGAATAGCCAGCAATTTTTTCTAATAACTTAATTTGCTGCTGTTTTGTTTCTTCTAACTCCATTTGCTTTTCTTGAATTTCTTTTTGCTTTAGTATCAAATTATTTTCTTTATCTTCTAGCATTTGTTCACGATTTTGGAGAGTTTGGTCACGGCGATCCATACTTTCTTCTCTGGCTAAAAGACGTTCTTCGGAGTCTTTAATTTCTTGTTTTTTTTCTTTTGTTTCTTTATCTAATTCAACTTTTAATCTATGATTTTCTTCTTTTGCTTCTAAAATACTATCACGTTTTAATTTATCAGCTTCTTTTTTAGCATTATCAAGTAAACTTTGTACTTTTTTGGAAGCGTTCATTAATTTAATAGAGTTTAAAATTATCATAAAGATAATACCAACAAAAAGACCAATTAAGATTAGCAATATGGAGAAAACAATATCATTCATATTTTACCTCCATATGGGAACTCTTTCCCTAGTTCTATTGTAAAGGTAATATAGCGATAAGTCAAGCAAAATAATTTTTGTTTTTTTGGTGGGAGTTTTAATGAAGAAAAAAAGGACTTAAAGGTCCTTAACTGATTGCGATAATTTTAACTTGATATTCACCATTTGGGCTAGCAACAGTAGCAATGTCACCAACTTTGGCACCGATTATGGCTTTGGCAATTGGTGATTCATTAGAAATTTTATTGGCAAATGGGTCAGCTTCTTTGACACCAACTATTGTATAGGTATCAGTGTCATTTTCACCAACATATTCTAATTCAACAGTGTTTCCAACTGAAACTTTATCGGTTTTAACATTTTTTATAATAATAGCTTTTTCAATTTGCTTTTCAAGGATGGCTATACGATTTTCAGTTTCTGATTGCTCATTTCTAGCTGCATCGTATTCGGCATTTTCACTTAAATCGCCTAAGGCTCTAGCTTCTTTTAAAGCTTCAATAACTGCCGGTCTTTTTTCCATTTTTAAGTATTCTAATTCTTTTTTCATGTCTTCTAAACCTTGTTCAGTTACATAAACTTCATCTGTGTTTGTCATTATTTTCACCTCAGTTCTCTATTTACTCCATAAAATATTACTACATATTTTATGCTTTGTCAACACATTTTCATCATATCGTTTACACTTACTTTTTGAGGAATTTCTAGGTAAACTATTTGTCTTGGATGTCTAACTATTTCAAGGGGATTTTTTTCTTCGTCGTACAGGTTTTTTATGGTAAATTGGAAGTTTTTATCTGGACCGAATATTTCGACTTTATCACCTTTTTTGAAGTAGTTGCGTTGCTCGATTTTAGCTAAATGGGTATTTTCGTCATAGTCTAAAACTAGGCCTAAAAAGTCTTGGTTGGTTATTTCTTGTCTTCCATTATAATACTGAACTTCTTTGCCAAAGTTACCATCAAAAAATTGGGTTACGGAGTCTCTATTAGCTACCCTTCTTAATATGTCCTCATATTTTAAATTATATTCATATTTTTCTGGATTGTGACAATATTCATCGATAATTTGGCGATATACTTTGACAATAGTAGCAATATAATAAATACTACGCATACGGCCTTCTATTTTTAGGCTATCTATTTGCATGTCTATAAGCTTTGGAATATGTTTAGCCATAGACAAATCTTTAGTACAAAAGGTAAATGGTTTCTCGCCTTTTAGATGTTTTTTTCCATCGTATAAATCAAAATCCCAGCGGCATATTTGACTACAGCCACCTCTATTGGAGTCACGGTTTGTTAGAAAGTTTGAGAGGACACACCTACCGCTATAAGAGGCGCACATGGCACCATGAATAAAAACTTCTAATTCAATACCTATGTTATTTTTAATATCGGTGATATCTTCTTTTTGACACTCTCTAGCTAAGACAATTCTAGAGACACCTTCTTTTTTCCAAAAGTCAGCAGCTTCTTTATTTAAGGTAGAGGCTTGGGTTGATAGATGAATTTGTAAGTTTGTGTCTTTAGCTAGTTTTATGATGGCGGGGTCGCTTATGATAATGGCATCGACACCTATATTATCTAGGTTTTTAAGGTAATTAGCTATTTTTTCATATTCTTTGTTATGCATAGCGATATTGACGGTGACATAGACTTTTTTATTTAATTTATGGGCATAATCAGTTCCTTTTTTTATGTCATCTAAGCTAAAGTTATCGGCATTGGCTCTTAGGTTAAAGGCACCACCGATATAAACGGCATCGGCGCCATACAATAATGCGATTTTTAATCTTTCTAAATCCCCTGCGGGAGCTAATAATTCTGGTTTTTTCATATTACTTCACCTTATATATTGTTTCTTTATAAAGAAAGCCTGTTTCTTTGGGAAATTTATTTTGTTTATTTTCTTTATAGTTTTTTAAGACTTCTAAAAAGTCATTTTCATCTATAAATATACTACTGAAGACTAGGTAATCGATGTTACTAAAGTCTATATCAGTGGCGTTTAAAATATAGTTTGAATAGACGACCGTTCCGTTATTGGTATCATTTATTTTATAATCTTTTTCTTCTTTGTTTATTGTTTGAATATTATTTTGGGCGTTAAGATTAAAGGTGTCTAGATAATTTTGAACAAGATGTCTTCTTGAGGTGAACATTGGAAGGTAGCCAAAGATATTTACAAAGAGTTTAGCTTTGGTATTGTTTTTTATTTCGTCTATTTCTCTTTTGGTTAGTTCTGATGAAAGATAGGCATATTTAACGCCTTTTTCATACCAATAATTGACGGTTCCATAGTTAGTGGCTAGATGTTCTTGGTTCCAAACTAGTTTAGTTTTTAATTTTAGTTTTTGGCTGATGTTTACTATGGATATATCATAGAAGATAATACCATCTATATTTAATGTTTCAATTTGTTTTAAAAGGTTTTCTAGGCTGGTTAATTCGTTATTATGGATATTTTTATTTATGATGACAAATACTTGTTTTTTTAAGTTTTTTATGGTTTTGATTTCTTCTAGTTTAAAAGTATTTGGATAATTGATACTAAAATCTTTTATCGGTACAAGGTAAGCATCTATATAATCTTTTATATTTTGGGCTTGCTTTATATTATTTATAGTTGATGCGATAAACATATTTTACCTCCAATCAGTTTCTTAGTATACCAAAAAAAGTGATTTTTGACCACTTTTTAATTTTCTATTTTAACATCTTTTTTTATTTTATCATAGAAGTTAACCATAGCTACGTTCATATATGGGATAATCCATAGCCATATTATACCTAATGTGAATATGCCTAATATGAACCAACCGATAAAGGTTAGGCATAATAGGATATAGTCTAATTTATGACCATCCATCATATCCATACTTAGTCTAAAGATGTCTCCTAAAGGCATATCTTCATTATCATACAAAATATAATAACTTTGAGATAAGCAAAGAATTAGGAAAATCCAGAAAATGGCAATGGCGAAGCTTAGGATAATGCCAACGACTATCATAAAAGAAGACAAGGCTATATTTATATCTGCTTGATAGGTTATGAAGACGAACAATGAACTTATGGCGGTATATTCTAAAAGAGCAAATATGGCGTTTATAGCTAAGAATACGATAGTGATAGCCGCACATCTAAAGAAGGCATCGGTTCTTTGAAATAGTTCATTAATGGTTACGTTTTTATTACGAGCGATTTTAATCATTATTTGAAGTAGTCCTATATAAAATAGGCTTGTTATGATTAAACTTAAAAATATAAACATAGCTGGTTCTTTGATGAACATGGCTGTAGCATAGCACATAAACTGCATAATTATATAAAATAATGTTGCAAGGACTGGTGTTTTATATTTTCCGTTTAAATTTTTTCTTGCTTTTGATTTTATTTTGGTAATATCAACACTTTCGTTCATTTTTTATACCCCTTTTCTACTATTACAATTATATCATACTGCGGACAAATTTTTACAAAAAAATTAAAAAATGGAATTTAGTCCATTTTTCGTTTACTAACAGATATGCCATCACCGATTTGGTGGAACTTTGTTTCAAATTCTTGATTTGTTTGTAAAAATTCTTTATAGTTGTTGATTTTTTTAACTAAAGCTCTTAAGTTCTTACTTTGAATTTCTTCGGGATGTTTGGTTAGGCCATGAAAATTCAAGTTATCGGTAATGATGACGCCGTTTTGGGTTAAATTGTTTTTGAATTTTTCAAAGAATTTAATATATTGAGCTTTAGCGGCATCAATGAAAATTAAATCATATTTACCGGTAACATTGACATTTAAAGCATCATTTAAGATTAAAGTTATTCTTTTTTCTAGGCCAAATTTTCTGATGTTTTTGCGGGCTATGGCATACATGTTTTCATTTCTTTCGATGGTGGTGACTTTGATGTCTTCATTAGTTTGAGCCATGTTTATAGCTGAATAACCAATAGCGGTACCTATTTCAAGGATGTTTTTGATGTTATATTTTTTTATATAGTCTATAATGAATTCTAACCCATCTTTTCTAATGATTGGAACGTTATTTTCTTTTGCGTATGTTTCTAGCTTTATTATGCTGCCCATACGCCTTCATCCTTTAATTTGGCAATTATTCTATCATGTTCTTTAGCATTTTTAGTGAAATAGACTTTTTTATTGGTATCAGCTACAAAGTAATAATAGTCATTATCGTTTGGTTCTAAGGCGGCTTTAATTGAGCTAATACTTGGGTTATCAATTGGACCGACTGGAAGACCAATCATAGATGTACATCTAGTATTATAACCATTACAAGCGGTTAAATCGCTTTGGGTAAGTCTTTCGGTCATAGGTTTTTTGGCGGCATAATAAGTTGTGGCATCACAGCCTAGTGACCAATTTTCATTTAGTCTATTATACAAAACGCCAGCTACGGTAGCCCTATCGGAATCACTTACGGCTTCTAATTCAACGATTGAAGCTAAGGTAAGTATTTGATGGACTGTATATGTTCCATTTTGCAAGGTGTTTTTATATGGTTCTAGTTTTGCTTCAGTATTGTCTAATATTTTTCTTATGATGGTATCGGTATCTAATTCATTTGGTTCAAAATGATAGGTATCTGGATACAGATATCCTTCTAACGGATAGTATATTTCGCTATTATATATTTCATCGCTTAAAAACCAATAATCGTTTTGGAGTTGTTTTAGGTATGTTTGGTCAGATATTTCTTTGATGAAGTCATCTGCTTTTATGCCGGCTTTTTCTTCGACAATTTTTGCCATTTGACTAATATTTAAGCCTTCTCTAAAGGTTAGTTTTATGGTATTTGATTTAGAGCTATCTTTATCGCTTAATACTTTAACGATATCACTGACGCTCATGGCTTCATTTAATTCATAGTCACCATTGAGTAGTGAGGTTGGTCTGGCAAATTTCAGATATATTTTATAAAATGTTTCTGACCTAATTAAGTTTTGCTTTTTTAATTTACTAGCAATCGTGAAGTAGTTATCTCCGGCATCAACGGTTATAATTTTAGGGTCGGTATTATTACTAACGGGACTTGTCTCATATTTATATATACCGATTATGATTAAGATTAAAACGATGATGAGGAGCAATAAAAAGAGTAAGAATTTACCCACTTTAAATTTACGAACTTTTTTCAAGGTAAAGACCTACTCTGCTTATGCGTTTTGCTGTGAGGTGCCATTGCTAGCAGATTCTATTTGTGATTGCATTTCATTTAAGATTGTTTCGATGATTTTCCATTCTTTTTCCGTTTCGATTGGTTTTAGTGGTAAAGCGGCGAATTCGTTATTTTCATCTGATTTTAAGTCTTTTGGATCATAAATTGAAGCATATACTTTAGTATTTCCTTCGTTATCAATTGAATGGTCAGTATAAACTATATAGTTCTTTTTAGTTTCTGGAGATTCGAATAAAAATAGTGCTTCGCAATCTAATTGTCTTCCTTCTTCATCAATGGCTTTAAATTTGATTTCATTTGTTTCTTGCATATTTTTCAATCCTTTCTTTTATCTAAATATGTCTGTAAAATGATATTAGCTGCAAGGGCGTCTATTTTTTGTTTTCTTTTTTTTCTAGACATATCAGCTTTTATCATATAACCACTGGCTTCTTTTGTCGACAACCTTTCATCTTGCACATCTACAGGAATTTTAAAGGTTTCTTCTAATTTTTTTTTAAATTCTAATGTTACTAAAGCCCGGGGACCTACTGAACCGTTCATGTTTTTAGGAAGACCTAAAACAATTTTTTCAATAGGTTCTTTTTCCACAATAGTTGATAGTTTACTTATGGCCTGGTCATAATTTTCATCTTCAAAGTGAACCGTTCCATAAGCGGTTGCAATTGTTTTTGTCATATCAGAGATAGAAACACCGAGAGTACGGGTTCCTAAGTCTAGACCTAAGTATTTCAAGATAACCACCCTCTATTTATGTACATTTTAATTGTACCATTTATTTTTTATTTTGTATAGATAAATTATGAAAAAAGGGATTTTGTAAATGAAATGTAAATTTACATTTTGGGGGAGGTGATTTTTTTATTTTATTATCTTATCTTACTTAAATGTTACTATTATATATTAATATAAGTTAGATTCTCCAAAGACCCTCAAAATATGACAAGGTGTAAAGAGGAAAATTAAGATTTTCTTAATAGTATATTTTATAGAAAAATGATATAATTAAGTTGGTGATAATATGTATTATAAAAGACGTGTTAAAAAAGGACCTATTATTGCGATAGTGGTGATTATTTTAGTTATTATTTTAGTAATATGTGGCATAAACTTATATAAGTATTATACTAGTGATGAGTATTTGCTTGGCGAGGCTGGATATAGTGAAAAGGAAATTAAAGAGATTTTAAAGTTTGATGAAAAGTATATTACTTATGCTATAGAAAATAAATATGAGGATGATTTTATTCCTTTGATCAAGGAAAAATATTTCCTTTGGAAGAACTATGACAATTATATTAAGTATATTGATGATGTTTATGGGGATAAAAAGGTTGATTATTCTAAGGTTATTTCTTTAGTTAATGTTGGAGCGAATTTTGAACCTTATACGCATACTAAAAAGACAGATATGGACAAAGGAAATGCGATTTTAGTTAATAAGTATACTTCACTTCCTGAGAAGTATGCACCTTCAGATGTGGTGGAGATGAGTAATTGGTATTCTTATCCAGGTAATAGTATTAGAAAAGAAGTATATGATGCTTTTAGGGAAATGTTTAATGCGGCTAAGGAAGAGAATTTGACTTTGATTGTTAATTCTTCTTACAGAACTTATGAGGTTCAAAAGGAAATATATGATGATTATGAAAGTAATCGCGGCAAAGAATATGCGGACAAATATGCGGCTCGTCCAGATTTTTCGGAACATCAAACGGGACTTTCGGTAGATATTTTTTCACCGGGTTCAAATATGAGTACGTTTGAGGGAACTGACGAGTTTAAGTGGCTTAGTGAAAACAGCTACAAATATGGTTTTATATTAAGATATCCTAAGGGTAAAGAGGATATTACAGGATACAGTTATGAAGCATGGCACTACAGATATGTTGGCAAAGATTTAGCTAAAAAGGTTTATGATAGTGGTTTAACTTATGATGAGTATTATGCTTACTATTTAGATAATTAAGGGTGAGAATATGAGAAAGAAAGTATTAATAATTATAGTAATTTTACTTTTGGCGACTACTCTATTTTCACTTTTTTTCTTTTTAAATAAGGAAGATGATAAGAGTATTAGTGATTTATTAATGGAGGAAGGATATTCTGATAATGAGGTTTCGCTTATTTTAGATAAAGTTGCTGAAGAAGATTACGAAGATGTTTTAAATCTCGGATATGATAAGAGTTTACTTGGGATATTATCAGCTTCGGGTTATGATGAAAGTAAATTTAATAATTACATAGAATATTATGTGAAGAATAAAGATGCGAATATTAACGATATTATTACGATTATAAATTCGAGATATGATTTGGATAATTATCCGGCGAGTGCTTTACTAGCTGATTTAGTTAAGGAAAAATATTATATCAATGACAATGTGGCCCGTTATTTAGATTATGGAAATAGTCATGATATAGGTGCGAAAAAAATAATTAGTTTGGTTAATTCGAAAGCTGATTTAGGTTTTTATAGTGAAAGTTATGATAGTGTTTTGGATGATAATAATTTAATTTTAGTAAACAAGTTTTATCATTTAAAAGAAGATTATATGCCTTCTGATTTAGTTAGTTTAGGTGGTCAATACAATCGAGGGGCAAACAGTAGGATGCGAAAGGATGCGGCAGAGGCTTTTATGAAAATGGTTGATGCGGCGAAATTAGATAATATTATTCTTTATAATATGTCGGCTTTTAGAAGTTATGATTATCAAGATAATTTATATAATAGATATATTAAGAGGGATGGCAAAGAAGCGGCTGATAAGTATTCAGCAAGACCGGGATATTCTGAACATCAAACGGGACTTTGCTCTGATTTGAACGTGATTGATGACTCTTTTGATGGAACTGATGAGGCAAACTGGCTTCGTGACAATGCTTATAAGTACGGGTTTATATTACGTTTTCCAAAAGGCAAAGAGGATATTACAGGTTATAAATATGAAGCTTGGCATTATAGATATGTTGGAATTGAGGCAGCTAAGATTATTTATGAAGACGATATTACTTTAGAAGAGTATTATGCTTATTATATAGAAAAAATCTCAGATTAGGTTCTGAGATTTTTAGTATATTCTATTAATGGCTCTTCCATCAAAAGTCATACTATATATTCCATCATTGGTTGAAAAATATATATAACTATCAATTGAAGTTAATGCATTGGCAGCATAAGAAGTTATTTTCTTAACGCCTCCATTTCCATTTTGTGCTATTCTATATATTCCATCATTGGTTGAAAAATATATATAACTACCGGTTGAAGTTAATGCATTGGCAGCATAAGAAGTTATTTTCTTAACGCCTCCATTTCCATTTTGTGCTATTCTATATATTCCATCATTGGTTGAAAAATACACATAGCCGGCTATTGTTAACGCTTTAAAATTATTACTCCCCGATGCTGCACTTTTACAGGTATTATATAGTTCATCAATAGCTCCTTGTACATCAGTTGAGTTAAGTTTACTAGATGTATTGTTATAAGTTACTTGATTACTTGGAAAGTATGTTACGGCATACACACAAGTGGTGCCACCAATAAAGACGCCTAATATTAATAAAAGTATTTTGTTTTGAAAAAATTTTTTTATTTTATTTTTCATGGTTATTCTCCCTATTTTCTAATAAGAGGATATCATATATTTTTTATTTTGTCAATTTCAAGTATCATTATGATAATGCAATATCATTTTGTGAATGCTACTATTTTATTGGTGATTATATGATAGCAAATAAAATTAAAATATTAAGGGAAAATAAAGGGTTATCACAAAAAGCTTTAGCTGATAATCTTGGCATTACAAGGTCTAGTGTTAATGCTTGGGAACAAGGCATTTCGGTTCCATCGACCCAATATATTGTGGAACTAGCTAATTTATTTGAGGTGTCAACAGATTATTTGTTAAATTTTAAAAATGATAAGGCTATCAATATAGATGGTTTAAATGAAAAAGAAATTAAGATTATTTTAGAATTAATAGAATATTTTAAACAAAAATAAAACTCCGTTACTTTGGAGTTTTTGTCGTTTATAGATTGTAGATATGGTTAAGTTTATGCTTATGGTTGTTTAAAACTTATGTTTCTTATACCATCTATCTAGTATAGGAAATTTTAAACGTTCCTACTTTTTTAAATAATTTTACACTACTATTTTCTTTTTGACAATTATTATTTTTTATTACTAGTAATTACCATAGATTTTAATTTAAGATATTTGACATCTTCTTTTATTTCGTTAAATATTTCATTGATTTTATCTATATCCATATTGTTCACCGGCTTTATGATATCATTTTAATTTTATGGTTTCTATGGTTTCGACAATAGTAGCTATATTTAGAACTTTTTATTCTTTTGTCAAGAAGTTGGCAAATTTTTGTAAATATAGTATAATTATAGTGGTGTTATTATGACAAAAATTATAGGGGCAAGAACTAGTTTTAAAAATGTAAATACATACGCTAACAGGGGGATGACGTTAGAGGCTGATTTAAAGGCTAGTAATGATTATTATCTTGTTAACGATAAAGCTATAATATATAAAAAGCCGACGCCAATTACGATATCGAAGGTTAATTATCCATCGAGGTCTGAGGCGGTTATTAAGGAAGGCTATTTTAAAACCCCATCAACGACTGATTATAATGGAATATATAAAGGAAAGTATATTGATTTTGAAGCTAAGGAAACAAAGTTAAAGACATCTTTTCCTTTGTATAATATTCATCCACACCAAATTGAACATTTGGCTCACATATATAGGCATGGTGGTATTGGTTTTTTAATTGTAAGATTTACGGTTATTAATAAGACTTTTTTATTACCTATAGAGACTTTACTTAATTTTTTGAAGGAGACATCACGTAAATCAATTCCACTTTCATATTTTGAAAAAAATGGATATATAATTAAAGATAAATATAATCCAAGAGTTGATTACTTATCTATCTTGGACGAGTTATATTTTAACGGAGGTAATATATGAAAGATTTAGTGGCTTTTTTTAAGAAAGACAAGTTTAATTTATTAGTCCTTATTTTATCGATTGTGATTTTTATTATTGGAATTTTTGTGGTTGGTTTTTTAATTTCCTTTCTCGTGTTTATTGTTATTAACTTATTTTGGGTTATTCCGTTTTTTAAATGGAAAAAGAAGTTAGATGATCGTAAAAAGGTACGGAAGAAAAATAAAGAGGAAATTTTAGAAGAAGAGGCCGATAAGATTAGTGTGGCCTTAGAGGAAAGAAGTGAAAAGATGGCTAAAAAAGGACAAGGTAAAGTTAAGAAAAAAGGAAAGACGAAGTTAAGCAAGAAAATATTACTTGGATTTTTGATTTTCTTCTTGATATGTATTATTTTGGGTATTGTTTTCTTTATATATATTGCAGTAACAGCTGGAAAGTTCGATCCTGACAAACTTTATTCTAAGGAAGCTAGTACTTTACTTGATAGAGATGGTGAGGTATTTGCGAAATTAGGAACGCAGATGAGACAAAAGATTGAGTATGAAGATATGAGTGAAGAGTTAGTTAATGCGATTGTGGCTACTGAAGATTCTCGTTTCTTTGAACATAATGGTTTTGATTTACCTCGTTTTATGAAAGCTTCTTTTGGACAGCTTTTAGGTCAAAATGCAGGTGGAGCGTCTACTTTGACGATGCAGGTTTCTAAGAACCAGTATACTTCGGCGGTTTCTAGTGGTTTGCCGGGAATTAAGCGTAAGTTTACTGATATATATATTTCTATGTTCCAAATTGAGCCTAATTATTCGAAAGAGGAAATTTTAGAGTTTTATGCGAATTCATATTATTTAGGTAGTGGAGCATATGGTGTTGAACAAGCGGCGGAAACTTATTTTAACAAGGAAGCTAAAGATTTGAATATATCTGAAGCGGCTATGATTGCGGGATTATTCCAATCACCGGTTTCTTATGATCCAAATATTAATCCAGAGAAAACGGAGTCTAGGCGTTTAGTGGTTTTAAGTTTGATGAAGAGACACGGATATATTACTGATGAGGAATATAAGATTGCTAAAAAGATGACGGTTGATAAGATTGTTATTAAAGGCCGAAGTGCTCACCAAAGTAATGCGAAGTATCAATCATTTATTGACAGGGTGGCCGCAGAGGTTGCTGAAAAAACTGAATATGACCCTTATTCTTATTCGATGAAAATATATACAACAATGGATAGAGAACAACAGGATAAGATTTCAGCGATTATGGATGGCTCTAGTTACAAATGGGAAAACGATAAAGTCCAAGCTGGTATAATTGCAATGGAAACTAAAACTGGTGAGATTGTGGCGATTGGTGGAGGACGTAATAAAACTGATGCTAAGTCTTTCAACAATGCAACGGATACGTATAGACAAATAGGTTCTACGGCTAAGCCTTTATATGATTATGGACCAGCAATTGAATACTTGAACTGGAATACTGATCATCCAATTATCGACGATAAAACAACTTATAGTGATGGTACAGAGATTAATAACTGGGATGGTAGATATAAGGGTATTATTACGATTAGACAAGCTTTAGTGGAATCACGTAATATTCCAGCTTTGAAAACATTTAAAAGCGTGCCTAATTCAAATATTAAAGAATTTGTAACTAATTTAGGATTATCTCCGGAGATTGCTAGCAATGGTATGCTTCATGAGGCGCACTCTATTGGTGGTTATGGCAATCCAAAAGATAAGACTGGTGAGTCGCCAATGACGGTAGCAGCGGCTTATGCGGCATTTGGTAATGATGGTGTATATAATGAACCACATACATTTACGAAAGTCGTATTTGATGAAAGTGGTGAAACTTTTGAAAATGATTATAAGCAAACTAAGGTTATGAGTCCGGAAACGGCTTATATGGTTACGGATATGCTTGTTGATACTGGTCAAAATGCTTTAGGTAAATATAATAATATTAATGGAGCTGAGTTTGCGGCTAAGACTGGTACGACTAACTTTGATGAGAAAACGATGGAAGCAGCTCATTTACCAAGTAATGCAGTTAATGACTTATGGGTAGCTGGATATAATTCTGAGTATTCTATTGCTGTTTGGTACGGATACGAGAACAGAAATGATGGATATAACAGGTTTGGTTCAAGTCAAAATTCGAGATTATTCCAAACGGTAGCAAAGAATTTCTTTAGCAAGGATGCGAAGTTTGAAAAACCTGATGGAGTTGTTGAAGTTACGGTTGAAAGAAATACTGGTTATTCAATGCTTCCTAGTGAAAATACACCTAGTGATATGAAAACTACAGAACTATTTAAAGAAGATAGTAAACCGACTGAGGTATCTGCTAGATTTAATACTTTATCTAATGTGACTGATTTAAAAGCAACAGTTAATGGCAATAAGGCTACTTTGAGTTGGAAAGGAATTGCAACACCAGATGCTTTAAATAGAGATTACTGGAGTCCGTTAGTGGCGAAAGCGTTTGCTCTTTCTAAGGATCAAAGCACTTATTTATCTTATATTATGTCTTATAATAGTGGTAGACTTGGAAATGTTGTTTATAATGTTTATAGTAAAGATTCTAGCGGTTTAAAATTACTTACAACGGTAAGTGGAACATCGGCTACAGTTAAGCTTCCTAATACTTCATCACCTACTTTAGTGGTTAAAGCTAGTTATTCTAATTTTAATGGTGCTGAGAGTTCTGGAGTGGAAACTAAGGTTGATTACAAAGGAATTGATGTTAATAGTGTAGATATTGAAATAACTGGTGGTGATGAAGTTACACATCATATTGGTTCTACCTATATAGAGCCAGAAAATCCAGTAAAAATTACACTTGATGGTGAAGATATTACTGATGATTTTGATATTAAAATTGCATCTGTGGTTGATGTAACTAATGGTAAAAATAAAGATATAACTAATAACTATGATACTGTTATTAATTCGACATGTGGAACTTACAAGTTTACTTATCAAATTACTTATCAAGGAATTATGGTGGATACTGTAACTAAAACTGTCGTGGTTGAGGAATAGGTTTGGTCTATTCCTTTTTTGGTATTTTAAAAATGGCTTTTAGGCCATTTTATTTGTTTTTATAGTATTTACATATTTCTTTTAATTTGCACTCTTCACATTTAGGATTTCTAGCTAGGCAATGATATCTACCAAATAAAACCATTTGATGGTGTCTTTTACAAAGGTCTTCTTGTTTAAATATTTTATTTAGCTTTTTTTCTATTTGAATTGGTTCATCCTTTTCTTTAGCAAGGTTTAATCTTTTACTAACTCTCGATACATGAGTATCAACAGCTATACATGGAACATTAAAAACATTACTTAAGACAACGTTTGCGGTTTTTCTCCCGACACCTGGCAGACTTTCTAAGTATTCTCTATTATTTGGCAGCTTACCATTAAAATCATTATCTAGTTTTTGAGCTATTTCAATTAAGTTTTGTGATTTTTTATGAAATGTACCGATAGATCTAATTATATTTTGAATATCTTTGATATCGGCTTTGGCTAAAGATTTTACTGTGGGATATTTTTTGAACAATATTTCGGTAACGGAGTTAACTCTTTTATCGGTTGTTTGGGCACTTAACATGGTGGCTAATAATAATTCATAGTCTTTTGTATAATTTAGTTCACATTTAGGATTGGGAAATAATTCATCAAGATAATTTTCAATCATTTTCGTTGAGCCAGTCATATTCAAACACTTCTTTCTTTGGTTTTTGTTTTTGATGTTTTTCTCTAGCTATTTTTATATCATTTTCTGTTTTAATGCCTTTTTTATGCCACTCAGATAAGATTTTATCAATATATCGCAAGTTGGATACACCATTATAGACGGCTTCTTTTAAAGCTAAGTTGATTAATTCTTCGGTATAGTTACCATCTAGCCAAGCACCAATTATTTCATATTCCATAGGGCTTAAGGTGCGGCCAAATTCTTTTTCAAATTTATCATAGATTGTTGTTTTAGGCGTTTCTTTTTTATCATTTATAATACTCATAACAAGTTTTTTATACATTTCATCTAAGTTGATGTATTCTTCACAAACTTTGCCAGATTTAACTGATATTTTAAGCATATCTTTATTTGTTAGATTATCAATTAATTTTAGGACGTCTTCAAGTTTAATACTTAAATCTTTTGATATTTTTTCTGGGTCAAATTCATTTGAGCCTAGTAAATAAATTAAAATAATTAATTCTTTATCAGTTAATTTTAATTTTTTATAATTTTGAAGTAAGGCCATTGGAACTATAATGTGGCCACTTTTCATAAGTTCTAATATTTTTTCTGTCATAAAACCACCTTGTATTTTATTATAACTTAAATGGCAGCTTTATTACAATATGGCATACGAAAAAAAGTCTATTTTTAGACTTAAGTTACTTAGTTTTTGTTTGATTTTTAATTAATGATTGATTTGTTTCATAGGTAACAATTATATTATGTTTGCCTTCTTCATAACCTTTTTCGATGGGATAAACTTCTTTGACGGTTATGTTATCGTATTCTAGATTTGGTTCAATTATTAATGGGGTTTCATATGTTTTATTAATATCGGCAGGAACATATATATAATACCAATATTTACATTCGATAAGTCCTAGTTTTTGAGCGGTTTGGATATCATAGTTCTCGCCGGTAGATGTATTATAGACGTAATCTTCTAGCTTTGATGCTTCATTTAACTGTGAGATTATTTCATATTTATTATCTAATATATTATATTCGGTAAAGATAGGGATATCTTGTTTTTTTAAGTTATCGACTTCTGATTTTTCAATATATTTTTTTTGAGCTATTGATATTTTGACAATGTTTTTTTCAAGAGCTTCTTCGAGAGGTATAATTTTAGAGAATTTAAGTGAAAAGTCATTATTTTTATTATTGAAATAGTTTTTATCAATATTATATGTATCAAAGATGATCTTTGTTTCATTATAGAGATAGCTTAATTCAGTTTCTTCATTTGTTAAGGTGTTATAGATTTGGTACAGATATTTATCAATTTTATTATTAAGAGTTTTTTGATTTTCTTCGGATAGATATGCGGGATTTTCCTGAAATAGTTTTAATAGTTCATTAGCATCTTCTTTTGGTAAAATGTCGTATATTTTGTTTTCGAAATCAGTAGTAGTGCCACTAAAGTTTAAGTTCCATATAGTTTCTTCCCCTATTAGTTCCATTAGGAATTGTAATCTAGATACAGCTTCGGTGTAGGTTATATTTGGAACATTATAGTATTCAGAGCTGATTAAAGAGGCACTGGCTTCTTTGATATATGAATATTCATTAAATGATTGCATTAGATGGATAAATTCATGTATTTTAGTATTATTATCTTCTTCATTAGCAAGATGAATTATATTCGGATATAAATCAGAATACCAGCCTAGCATGTTTTCGTTATTTGGGTCATTTATTCCGACAGCAATGGTTATATCGGTCATTTTTTCTTCTAAGGATGAGTATCTATCTTCGGTTACCGGATTTTGGGTTAGGTCTTCAAAAAAGTTTTCATTTATTAAAAGTTTTTTATCTTGTTCTGATAGATTTTTAGAATTAATAATATATTGTTTTAAATCAGAACTGGTCAGTTTTATTTCATTTGATTTTTTCAACTGATTATTTGTATAGTTAATATTTTGGTTAGTTATGAAAACTTGGTTTACGGAACTAGTAAGCGATAATAATAGAGTTATGTTTAGACATATAATGCATCCTTTTATGGCATAGGTTTTTATATTATCTTTTTGAGCATTATTTATACACAAAACGGCATTTTGACCATTTTCTTTAAAGAATTTTTCATAATTTTCTTGATTATTTTGATAAAAATGTTTATATCCTGTTTCTTCATCTAAATACACTTCATAAATATCTTTGTATAAAAATTTGGGCTTATGACAAGTTGTAAGTTCTTTAATTAAAGATGAAAAGTAATTATTGGTAGTGATTTTTTTATTAAATGTTTTGTAATAATTTATAATGTTACCGTTTTCATAGTCTACATATATTGTTTGGTTATTAATTTTTATTATTCCTAAATGCATAATTTACTCCTTTTGTTTTTACTTTATCTATTATTTATTATAACTTATATATTAATTTATGTACAATATTATAGAAGAAAAAAGTTCATAATTTTTGACTAGTATTATGAACTTTTATATTAGTTTTTGATGTTTTTTATATAAAATTAAAATCCTATATGAATTTGCTTTCTTTGCCTTTTATTAATTAGTGTTTGCTTAAAAATGAATATATCAATATGTTTTTATTTTATAAATATACTATCGATAGCTGGTGTCCCAAAACCTAATTGATAGGTTAATAAGGTCTGTTGGTTTTGGCCATTTAAGTCTGCTCTAATAAGATAGGCAGTTTGCGTACGGGTTGAACCAGAAGCTGATTCTCTATTGTATGAATAATATATATAATTATTTGTCACATATATATCACTGATAACGGGATACCCATTACCTACGTTATATGTTAATAAGGTCTGTTGATTTTGGCCATTTAAATCTGTTCTAATTAGCCACGCTGATTTTGTACTAGTGCTACCTCCGCTTTCTTTATGATAAGAATAATATATATAATTATTTGTTACGTATATACTATCCATAATTGGATAATATGAGCCTTGGGAAATTTCTATTAATTTTTTTTGGTTTTGTCCATTTAAGTCTGCCCTAATAAGATAGGCAGTTTTCGTACTGGATGAACCAGAAGGTGATTCATAATGATATACATAATATATATTATCTCCTGATTTTATTGATGATGAACATGTATTATAAAGTTCATCTATTGCCCCTTGTACATTTGTAGAATTTAATTTACTAGAACTATTATCATAGGTTACTTGATTAGAAGGAAAATAAGTTATTGCATATACACTTACCGTACTAAATAATAACCCTCCAAAAATAAAAATAAATATTTTACTGTTAAAAATTTTTTTTAATTTTTTCATTACTCTACCTCCTATGTTATTTATAGTATATCATATTTTTGTCGTATAGAATAGCGTTTTTTATTAAATTTTTATTTTGTAGTTACAATTTTTATAGGTGATACAATATGGAATTTAAAAGAATTAAGGCTATTAGAGAGGACAATGATTTAACGCAAACTGAAATAGCACGTATACTTGGAGTTAATAGAGGGGCTTATTCTTTATGGGAGCTTGGCATAAATACAATTCCTTTAAGTTACTTAAATGTTTTTTGTAATAAGTTTGAATTAAGTTTAGATTATATTTTAGGGATAACTAATGTTAAAAATTATACTTTGGTTAATAATGATATTGATATTAATGTTTTGGGTAAAAGATTAAAGTTTATTAGAAAAAAAGAAAAGAGAACACAAGAAAATATTGCGTCTCTTTTAAATACAACGCACTCTACTTGGAGTGCTTATGAAAATTGCAAGGTTTTAATTCCAACGGTATTTATTTGGAAATTTGCGACTGAGTATAAGTGTTCTGTAGATTGGTTATGTGGTAAAATTAATTAATTTATTTTGTTTTAGAAGTTTGATTTTGATACAGGTATTGATTTGGCACATAATTTATTATTATATTATTTAAAGGATATATTTCATTAGTAGATGCACTTATATTTTCGATATTATTGTAAGGATCTAATAATTTTATTTCTGGTATATTTATAGTTATATTAGGAATATTTTCATATTTTTTTATTTCATCATATTGTATATTATAGAAAAATTTATATTGATAGTATTTTGTTTCTATGAGTCCAAGACTTTGAGCTTCGGCTACTGTATATTGTTCGCCGGTATTATAATTTATAAAATATTGATTACCATTTTCATCAAATATTAATTCACTTATATTTTTATTTAAAATTATATATTCCTCATGTATTATATCATCGTTACTGATTTGTGATGGATCATTGGGATTGATGTAATTTTTTTGAGTTAATGTATACGATATATCTATCATATTTTGGTTTAAAGCAATGTCAAGAGGAATAGAAAATTTATATTCAAAAGGGTTTATGGCATTTTCTTTATTTTTTTCATTGAAATAGTTACGGTTTAATAAATATCCTTTACTTGCTAGATGATTTGTACTGGAAATATCGGTTAAAAATTCTAGGGTTTCTGTATTTTCAGGAGCTAAAGATTTATACATTTGCAATAAATAGTTATCTATTTTTTGGTTAATTTCATAGTTTTTTGATTGACTAAGCATACCTATACTAGAGGTAAATAATTCTAACAATTCTTCGGCATCTTTTTCAGGCAATAGGCTTTTGATGGCTATTTCAAATTCCCTAGTACTACCACTAAAGTTTAAATCCCATATGATGTCTGGTCCTATTATTTCCATTAAAAACTGTGTTCTAATTATAGCATCGTTGTAGGCAGTTTGGTTACTATTATAATATTCATTACTAATTAAAGTTGCACAGGCTTCTCTAATATATTGATATTGATTATCATCTTGCAGTAAATGGATAAATTCATGGATAGTGGTTTGATTATCATTTTCATTAACTACATGAATCTGATTAGAAATCATTGGATTATACCAACCAAGCACACCGTCAGCAGGTTTACCTTCTTGACCATATACGATATCTATATTAGTCATTTTAACTTCTAGAGAAAAGATTCTGTCACTAGTCATGAGGGTTGTAGACAGATCATTAAATAGGTCATTATTAATTAATAGTTGTTTTTCTTGTTCATTTAAGTTGGGAGAGGTATTGATAAAGTTTTCGAAAAAGTCGGCGTCTACTTTTTCATCTGGTATACTATATTCGATATTATTAGTTATATCAATTTGAGTATTTGTTTTAGTCGTTTCAATTGTATATATTGCGGATACGGCTGAAATAAAAGTTATAGATGATATGAAAATAATAAATATTTCGGTTCCTTTAATGATAAAGCTTTTTGAATTATATTTATTTTCATTTGATGCTTTATTTAACATGATAGCATTTTGACCATTTTCATAGAAAAATTTTAAATAGTCTTCTTTTCCATTTTTATAGAAGTGTTTAAAGTTGGTTTTTTCATCTAAATATACTTCATATTCATTTTGATACAAATATTTTGGTTTATGACAAGTTATAATATATTTGATTAGATTAATAAATATTTCATTTGGGATGATTATTTTTTTATCTTTGGTTTGTTTATAGCAACAAAGCTCTTTATTTTTAATATCAATGTATATTATATTATCTTTTATTCTAATTGTTCCTAAATGCATAATTTCACCTTTTAATTTTGATAATTTTCTATGATATAGTTAATTAATTCTTCTTTATCATTATTTAATTTACCATCTAATAATTGATTTTCCAAATCAGATAGGATTGTTTTTAAAAATGAGCCAGCCTTTTTATTTAACAAATCACATATTTCCATTGGTGTTATGGCTATATCTAATCTACTTTTTATTGGAATTTTAGCATATTTTTCATTTAACAATTTTTTATCAACGCCGTTTAATTCAGCAGCCATTGTACAAGTATAAAGGCCATAATTATATAAAGTATGATTATCTAAAAGCTCTTTATCTTTTACTTCATTTATTTTTCTAATACTTTCTTTTTCGATTGTATTAAAATTATATTTATCTAAGGCATCTAGTTGGGCCCAAGTAACAATCATCGAAGGAGTAATTTTAGCCTTTTTTAGATTTGGTATTTCGAGGTGCTCAGTTAATTTAAGGTCAATTAAAAGTTCAATACCATAAGCTTTATTAGGGCTCGAGAAAATTAGATCTAGTTCATCTTTTTTACGATCTTTAGATATCTTTTTTAACAGGTATCCATATTTTTTTATGTATGTTTTTAGTTTTGGTTCAATAGTGAAATTTAAAGTGGCGGCAAAGCGAATAGCTCTTAAAATACGTAGAGCATCTTCTTTTAGGCTCTGTTTGGGATTTCCAACGGTTCTAATTATTTTATTATCTAAGTCTTGTTTGGCACCAATTAGATCAATTTGTTTACCATCTTTATCAATACACAAGGTGTTTATGGTAAAGTCTCTTCTTTTAATGTCTTCTTCTAGGGTATCGACATATTCTATTTTTTCAGGTCTGCGATGATCTTTATATTTGAATTCTTTTCTAAAAGTAGTTATTTCAAATTTAATTTTTTCAAAAACGACAGTGACTGAGCCATATTCGGAATTAGTGGTTACTACTTCAGAAAATATTTGATGCAATTCCATTGGGGTAGCGTCAGTACAAATATCAATATCGGTAAATGTTCTTTTTAAGTATAAATCTCGAGGATAGCCACCAACCATATAAGCGACGTATCCATAGTTACTTATTTTTTCTAATAGTCTAAGTGCGGTTTCGTACATTAATTCATCTCCATTTTTCTATATTAAAAAAAGGCATCAAAGCCTTAATTTAATGCATCTTTTAATTTTGCGCCAGCTTTGATAGAAACAGCTGTTCTTGCAGGAATAGTTACGGCCTCACCAGTTCTTGGGTTACGACCTTGTCTAGCTTCTTTATGTTGAGTAGCAAATGTGCAGAAACCAGTTAATGTAACTTTTCCTTCATTTTTTAATCCTTCAACGATTCCATTTAATACAGCATCTAATGCTCTAGTAGCATCTGCTTTAGTCATTCCTGTTTCTTCGGCAATATAGTTTACTAAATTTTGTTTTGTCATTTTAAATTTACCTCCCTTGTATTGTTAAGCTATCTTGCTTACATTTACATACTATCATGTTTGGCCATAAAAATCAACATATTTTTCACTTTTTTACGGTTTTTTAAACACATGGATAGGGAGTTTTTATTTGTTTATGAGTGATTTGTTTTTGTATTTTTTTAAAATGTTTTATTAAGTTTAGATGAATAGTAATATTTTTGAATATTAAATAACAATAGCAAATAAATTCCCTGAGCCTTTATTAACAAGTTTAGATAATGTTTGTCTTAGTTTAAATCTAACCGTTTCAGGCATTAATGAGAGTTTGGCTTGTATTCCTTCTTGGACAATTACATCTAAACTGCGACCAAATATTTCACTTTTCCAGATGTTTTCACTACCAGCTTCTTTATCTTTCATTAAATAGTTAATAAGTTCTTTACTTTGAATTTCTGATCCTATAATTGGTTCAAAGGTGCTTTCAACATCAACTCTAATCATATGAATTGAAGGGGCAACAGCTTTTAATTTAATACCATAGCGACTACCTTGTTTTATTATTTCTGGAGTGTCTAAGGTCATATCAGACAAAGTTGGCGAAGCAACTCCATAACCTGTTTGTTTAACCATTTTTAAGGCGTCTTTAACTTGATCATATTCTCTTTTGGCTTCACCTAAGTCTTGAAATAAGCTAAGAAGTTGTGATCTACTGGTTATGTCAACACCAATGATTTCTTTTAATACTTCATTATATAAGTTAGCTGGTGTTTTTAAGGTTACCCTGACATTACCGGTTGCAGTATCGACTTCAGATAAATAGGCTTTTTCAATATATTCACACTCTTCTAATTTATTTGTTATTTGTTCGATATCTCTTAATTTATCTATTTCGTGAATACTATTTCTAATAGCATCAATATATGATTTTTTTAACCAATTATTAGGGTCTAGACAAGCAACCCAATCGGCCATTTCAACGTCTATACATACGACAGGAAATTCATACAAGGCTTCTCTTAAAATATTATAAGCATCTCTTTCACTCATGTTATCAATATTTATCGGTATAACTGGAGCATTATATTTTTCTTTAAGGTCTTCAGCTAATTTTTCTGTTTCTGGAAGCATTGGATGAGTAGAATTAACGACTACGATGAAGGGTTTTCCTATTTGCGTTAATTCTTCGGCTATTCTACTTTCCGCTTCGACATAGTCACTTCTTTCAAATTCACCTATTGAGCCATCTGTGGTTACTAAGATACCGATGCTTGAGTGGTCTTTTATAACTTTTTCAGTACCTATTTCAGCGGCTTCAACAAATGGAATAGATTCTTCATACCATGGGGTATGAACCATACGCGGACCATTTTCATCTTCATAACCTTTTGCGCCATTTATGACATAGCCTACACAATCAACTAATCTAACATTAGCTGAAAAGTCATCAATTTTAATAGTTGTAGCATTACTTGGAACAAATTTTGGTTCGGTTGTCATTATTGTTTTACCTTGTGCGGATTGTGGAATTTCATCTAATGTTCTTTTTCTTTCATACTCATCTTCGATGTTTGGAACAACTAAGTTTTCAATAAATCTTTTAATAAAGGTTGATTTTCCTGTTCTTACTGCGCCTACTACGCCTAAATAAATATCTCCACCAGTTCTTTCGGTGATATTTTTAATAATATCTATTTTTTCCATATTATCCCTACTTTCTTCACTTAAATATATGAAGATATTTTTAAAATATGAAAAATAATATGATTATATTTAAAATTATCTGGCTTATTTTTAGAAAATTTAGGCTATTAATAAAAGACACTGATTAAATCATTTTATCAATGTCTTTTGGTATATTATCATTGACAACAGCGTCAATAATCTTTTGTTTATTCTCTTCAGAGACTGTTTTGCCAGTCATTTTACTTAGTTCACTGATGACTTCTCTTAAGGTCCCTTCATCTTTTAGGTTTCCTTCTTGAAGTTTTTTTGCAAGATCTAAGATGGTTTCTTTATTTACATTTGTTTTTTGCTCTACACGTTTGAAAAAGCTGTCGGAAAATGCCATTTTAAAACCTCCTACATTAATATATGCTGGAGGTTTTTTCTGGCTACTGCTCTCCTTTATTTTTAAAGTTTAAAACTATAGGTGTACCGGTGAAGTCAAAGTTTTCTCTTATTTTATTTTCTAGATATCTTTCATATGAAAAATGAATAAGGCCTTTACTATTGACTCTAATGTTAAATGTTGGGGGACATATTCTACTTTGATTTGAAAAATATATTTTTAATTTTTTACCTTTATATGATGGTGGAAGATTTAAGGAATAAGCATCAGTGATGACTTTATTTAAACTACTTGTTGAAATTTGTCTATGGGCGTTTTCATTTGCTTTGATTATTTCGGGCATTAGGGTATGAAGACGTTTTTTAGTTAAAGCTGATAGAAAGACAATTTTAGCGTATGGCATGAAGTTAAATTGATATTTTATTTCTTCTTTCCAATTTTTCATGGCTTTATCTTTATCTTCAACAGTATCCCACTTATTAACAGCGATTACAATAGCTTTACCAGCTTCTATGGCATATCCAGCTATATGTTTATCGTGTTCAATAATTCCTTCTTCAGCGTTAATAACTAGAACGCAGACATCTGATCTATCGATGGCTTTTAATGAACGAAGCAAACTATATTTTTCAACGGTTTCATATATTTTTCCTCGTTTACGCATACCAGCAGTATCAATGACGACAAAGTCTTGTTCGTGATATTTAAAAGGTGTATCAATAGCATCCCTAGTTGTACCAGCTATGGGACTGACGATAACTCTTTCTTCATTTAAAATAGCGTTGACAAGGCTACTTTTACCGACGTTTGGTCTACCGATAATGGAAAATTTAATAACGTCTTCATCATAGTCTTCTTTTATTTCTTTAAAGTTTTTGGTTATTTCATCTAAAAGGCTAGCTATACCGTTATTATGTTCAGCGGATATTTCAATATAGTTATCGAAGGCTAGATCATAAAAATCGTATTGATGTTCTTTATAGGCTTTAGCATCGGTTTTATTGATTGCGACGATAACTGGTTTGCCACTTTTTTTTAGGATATCTCTAACGGTATAATCATTAGCAGTTAGTCCTTCTTTACCGTCAACGACAAAAATTATGATATCAGCTTCATCTATGGCCAATTCAGCTTGTCCTTTTATTTCGGTGTTGAAGTTTCCAACGTTCATGTCAATACCACCGGTATCTATAAGGTGGAAACTATAGTCTAAATAATTTACAGTACCATAAAGTCTATCTCTAGTTACACCTGGTATATCGTTTGTAATGGCGATTTTACTACCGACTAAGCGATTAAAGATTGTGGATTTTCCAACGTTTGGTCTACCGACTAGAGCTACTATTTGTTTGCGCATAATTATCACCTACTTTGTTATGATTTTACTGTCTTTTTTGATTTTTTTGGCTTTTTTACCATATATTATTTTACTATTTTCAAGAAGTATTCCAAGTTTTATGGGATTTATTTTTTCTTTTGTTTCTAAGTAAAAATGATAGTTTTTCTTATAAATAGTAAAATTTATTAAGATATCTTTATTTATGTTTAAGATATCTTCTATTTCATATAAAAAAGAGTCTTCGATGATTTCTATATTTAGTTCTACTTGGTTATTAAAGTAATCTAAATATTCGAGGTCTTCTTTTTGCATATCAATAATTAATCCATAGTTTTTGTCATGATATATAAAAACATTATAGTATCCGTTTATATCAACGGAATATTTATTTAATAATTTTAATAAATTTTTTTCAATGTTATTATAATCTTTTAGATCATAGTTTTTGAGATAAAAATTACCTAAAAATATTACTATATTGTTATCTATGATAAGTTTCATTTTATCACCTAAACTATTTTATGAAACTTAAGTGCAGATGTTATTGCCTACATTGTTCTTTCTATTTTTTTATGGATTTCTTCTTTGCCATCTTTGGTTATACTTGAAAAGGTGACAAATTCATCTCCAACTACTAAATCTAGGTCATTTAAGATCATATTACGTTGTTTTTGTCTAGAAGTTATGCCTATTTTATCAACTTTAGTGGCAACGATGGTGACTGGTATTTTATAGTATTTTAAAAAGTTATACATTAGTATATCGTCATTAGTTGGGCGATGACGAAAATCGATTAATAAAAAGACACATCTTAGGTTTTTACGGTTTATTATATAGTCTTCGATCATTAGACCGAATTTTTTCCTTTTGGTTTTACTAACTTGGGCAAACCCATAGCCAGGCGCATCAACTAAATAAAATTCATCATTGACGTTATAAAAGTTGATGGTTTGCGTTTTTCCCGGCCGGCTAGAAGTTCTAGCAAAATTTTTTCTATTTATTATTGTGTTGATAAAGCTACTTTTGCCAACGTTAGACCTACCAACTAACATATATTCAGGTTTATTGTCGGTTGGGTACTGGCTTCTACGGATGGCTGAAACTAGCAAATCTACGGATTTAATTTTCATTTTAATCACCTTAACTATACCTTTAAAGTATAACAAAATTAAAGCGAAAAGTAAAGTTTTAAGGCTATTTTGCTGTTATACGATTAAATATATAATTAGATTTTTTAAGTCATACATTTTTAGTTGATATTACTAAATGGTGGCTTTTTTATGATGATTTTTAACTCTTTATAATTTAGCTAGCTTTAATAGATACGAGTTGGTAATTAGGAAAAAGTATCTTAGTATTTTGCACGCAAAAATGTTATTAAAGAAGTAATGTTTTTAAGTTTTTTGAAAAAATTATTATTTTTTGAAGGAAATTTAATTTCTACGTCGTATGTTTATTTATGAAGGGGCTTAGAAAGGAGTTATATGAAAAAATTTCTATTAATTGTATTTATGTTATTATTGGTGGTTCCAGTTAAGGGTTTAGAGAACGATAATATAAAATACAAGTATTATCGCCTCAACAAGGTGATGGGACCTTTGGTATTTAAGGGTGAGACTAATGAAGAGTTTCCATTTATCTATGAGGAAAATCCAATTAAATCTGAACTTAGTGAATTTTTAGGCGAAAGGCCTTTAGAAAAGGAAGGACGAGAAATTTATGAATATGATGGATATCATTATTTAAAGATTCCTAAAATTGATTCCATTGAAATTTTAATGGGACCTAATTATACTATTTCTGATGTGGACATTATGACGGTAAATGGAAATACTGAATTTAAAAGTGATAATGATGGTTATTTATCTAATGGAGACAGAGGAAATTTTTATCTAAATGAAGGGGTTAATCTTGAAGATTTAATTATGCATGTAACTACTGGTAAAGATGGAGATTTCCACAGTTTTGCAGTTTATTTTAAAAGTGAGGGGAACATTGTTAGTGAGCTTTCAGTCTCTGTGATTTCCAATTTCACTACTAATATTTATGGTACTCAAAGTGTATTAGATACAAGCCGATTAGAAAGTGTTTATTTTCCTTCGAAGCAAGATGATGTTAATCTGATGTACAAAGGGGAGTGCATGATATATCAGTTTTTTGATTACAAATATCAATCATACAAATTAGAAAGGGAATATTATCCAGAATATTTAAGTGCGCCTATTGGAGAATATATTTACCGTGATGATAATGATTATATTATTGAAACTCCTACACAATCTGAGAGTACTTTGGAAGATAGTAATGAAAGTTTAAATAATTTGGAGAATACTGATAATGTGCATACTTTAATTAAAAATTTTAGTGAGGCTAAGAGCGTAAAAAAGAAAACAGAAAATGAAGTTTCAAATGAAAATAAGAAATCTACTTTTAAAGATGAAGTTTCTAGCGAAAAGAAGTCTATTAAACCAAAACAATACCAAAGTGTTTTAAAACTGAATAATAACAAAGCTATTTCTAATAATAAGACTAATAAAACGTATATATATTTTATGATTGTTATATTAATTATATTATTGTTATTAATGCTTAGAATTAGAAACAAATTAAAAAATGAATATAGGTAATAAGTTTTATAAAAATTTATTACCTTTTTTTATATAAAAGCATTGACTTTTTAAGGGGTTTAATGTTATACTTTATGAGTAACTTGTGATTGGGGAATTAGCTCAGTTGGCTAGAGCACCTGCTTTGCACGCAGGGGGTCAAGGGTTCGAGTCCCTTATTCTCCACCATTGGAAGATAAAGCGAACTTTATCTATTATGTAGGTGGGTTTGCTGTTTATATAAAATTATAATGCTTAAAGCATTATCTGTTGTAACTAGCTCTATAAGAGCGTAATACTAGCCAGTCCTTTTAAAAGGGTTGGTTCAGGCTGTTGACAAAGTAAAAATGTCAACAGTCTTTTCATAAGAAGAAAAATATGATATACTTAATGTGTAAGAA
>CALVVS010000009.1 GCA_944363925.1 uncultured Bacilli bacterium
AATTTAGGTATTTTAGTCTAAGTCAATTTACCTAAATTGGTTCTTTTTTATCCTTCAATTTGCCAAATTGATAGTTTTTTAATTTTTTTGTAAATATTTTAAAGCTTCTTCAAAAGTGGCGACTGGAACTAGGTCAATATCATAACCTCTTTCTTTTTTTAGCTTTTTGGCTTCATTATAGTTATCGCCTTTTGGAACAATAAAGACATCGGCGCCTTTATTTACTGCTCCTATTAATTTATATTTGATACCACTTATTTCACCGACATTACCATTTATATCGATTGTGCCGGTTCCGACAATGGTTTTACCACCTGTTAGGTCGATTTTATTTAGATGACTATAGATTGTTAGGGTTAGCATTAGTCCGCCTGATGAACCAGATTCCGTATTTTTGAAGTTAAATGTCACTTTTTTATCTGAGTTTACGTCAAAGGTTTCGGTGATAACAGCACCTATTTTTGGTTCGTCTAAGACATTTATTAAGGTGGCTTTTCTCACCCTATTTTCACCATTTATATCTTTTACTTCTAAGGTTACTTTATCATTTATTTTTTTAGACGCAATAGTCGAGAAAAGTTCTGTTTTGTCTTTTACTTTTTGGCCATCAACTTTTAAAATCTGGTCTCCTATTTTGAGGTTTGTTTTAGCTAATTCATCAATATAGGTTACATATACTTTATTATTAGTAACGGTGTAATCTATATCTGAGTGTTTATAGGCGACTAATAAGGCAGTGCAATTACCTTCTTCTAAAAGTTTTTTATTACGGTAGTTTTTTTCTTCAATTGTTTCGTTGTCATTTTTGACTTCGGCTTCTTTTTCGGTATCCCAATCTTTATTTATAGCTGAATAGATTAAAGTTGGGATGGTGGCGTGAATTTCAGAGACATAGGCCATATTTAAAGTACCTGATAGTTTGAAGTTATCTTCGGTGGATATTTTATTTTCGGTGTTTATAAGACCACCAGGTGCGGATATATAATATGGAAATTCCACTAAAAATAAAGCTAATATTACTATATAGACAATAATTATTTTATAGTATTCTTTTAGGTATTGTTTTATTTTTTTAGGTAATTTTTTCATATATTACTCCTTTCAATAATAGATTTATTTAATAGTAGGTGAAAATATGCGCAGATGGACTAGTGTATTTATAATGGGTATATTATTATTTATGGTTTACGAGATTTTAACAGAATCAGAGAGTATTTTAGATTCGGTTAATTTTTCACTTAATGTGTTTAAAAATAATGTATTTCCATCGTTATTTCCCTTTTTTGTTTTGGCAAACATTTTAATTAAATGCGGCCTGCCGGAGTTTATGGCCGGATTATTTAAAGGGGTTATGAACCGCGTTTTTAATATTAAAGGGATATGCGCTTTTATCTTTTTCATGAGTATTATATCAGGAAATCCCGCAAATGCAAAGTATACGAGGGAACTTTATTTAGATGGCAAAATAGATAAATATGAAGCTACGAAGATTTTATGTTTTACGTGTTTTTCAAATCCTTTATTTATTTTAGGGACTGTTTCTATTTTGTTTTTGAATAACAAAGATGTGGGGTTACTTATTTTGATTTGTCATTATTTAGGTAATATTATTATTGGGATATGTATGCGGGGTTATCATCCTAGTCAAAGGGAAAGTAAAAAGGTTAGTTTTAAAAAAGCTGTTGATGATATGCATAGAAAAAGAGTTAGTAATAAGGAAAGTTTTGGGGAGATGATTACTAATTCTCTAATAAGTAGTATTGATACTTTACTTTTAATTTTAGGGGTTATAACGATATGTTTAGTTCTTACGACGATTATTGATAATATTTTAGATTTGAATAGTGTTTTTCAAAGTGTTTTAAATGGTTTTGTCGAGATGACTCAGGGACTTAGATATATTAGTTTAGAGGCTATCCCACTTAAGTTAAAATGTATTTTGACGGTGATGATTTTATCGTTTGGTGGATTATCGGTGCATATGCAGATTATGGGTATTTTAAGTGATACGGATATTAAATATTTACCTTTTTTATGTGCGCGGATAGGTCATGCAATTATTTCTTCGGGACTAATGTTTATTTTATTTGATTTTTGGATTAGTTTGACATAGATGTTTAGTTTTTACTTATTTTACTTTTTTTGCGATTGTTTTTATTTTCAAAGTATTATATAATATTTTTAGAATAGAAAGGGAGCAAGATTTATATGATGAGAACATTTGAATTTGCTAAGGTACCAATTGTCGATATTATTAATGATATTTTAGTTGATGCTTCGAAGAAGGGAGCAAGTGATATTCATTTTGACCCTTATGAAGATCATTTACTTATTAGAATTAGAATTGATGGACTTTTAATGGATTATGCTTCAGTACCAGAGGAGTACCGCGATTATTTAATTACGCGTATTAAAACGATTGCGAAGATGAATATTACAGAGTCTCGTTTGCCGCAAGATGGAGCGATTAAAGAGACTTTGGAAGGAATTGATTTGGATTTACGTGTTTCTTCTTTGCCAGTTAGTACAGGTGAAAAGATTGTTATTCGTATTTTAGATTATACTCGTAGTATGGCGGGTTTAGGAGAACTTGGTTTTAGCGAAGAAAATTATAAAAAAGTTTTGGAAATGCTTAGCGTTCCTAATGGTATTATTTTAGTAACTGGTGCGACTGGTAGTGGTAAGTCTACGACGGTTTATTCGATGCTTCAGCAATTAAATACATCTGAGACAAATATTATTACGGTTGAAGACCCGATTGAAATGGATATTACAGGAATTAACCAAGTTCAAACAAATCCTAAAATTGGGCTAACTTTTGCTTCGGCACTTAGAAGTATTTTAAGACAGGACCCAAATATTATAATGATTGGTGAAATTAGAGATACAGAAACGGCTAAGATTGCGGTAAGGGCGTCTATTACTGGACATTTGGTATTATCAACTTTACATACAAATACGTCTCTTAATACGATTGAACGTTTAATTGATATGGATGTTCAAAGATATTTATTGGCGTCGGCTTTAGAGGGAGTTATTTCGCAGAAGTTAGCTAGACAGCTTTGTCCACATTGCAAGAAACTTAGAAAAACTAGCGAATATGAAAAATCAGTTTTTAAAACGGTTTTGGATAAAGATGTTGAAGAAATTTATGATGCGGAAGGATGCGAAGAGTGTCATGACGGTTATAAAGGACGTTTAGCAATTCACGAGGTTTTAAGAATTAATCAACAAATTCGTGATGCTTTGAGTAATAATAAACCAAAGGAATTAATTAGAGATTTGGTTTATGGAAGTGGCAATGTTATTACGATGCTGCAAGATGGTTTAGAAAAAGTTATTAAGGGATATACGACTTTTGAGGAAATTCTTAAACTTATCGAACTTGAAGATGATGACAAGACCAGCTCTAATAGTTCTTTATCAGAGGCTATTATGGAAACTAAGGAAGCTTTGTCAGCTAGAGAGCAGGCTTCGGCGGAGTATATGGGCGTTAGACCAGAACTTGCTAATAACCAGGTTAACTCTCCTACTTTACAGAGTGATAATTATAATACTTTAAGTGAATATACAATTGATGCTTCTCAAAATGCAGTCACACCACCGGTTAATCAAGTTAATAATCAAACAAATGATATTGAAAGTTTAGACATTTAAAAAGCGTAGCTTATCTAGCTACGCTTTCGTATGGAACAATTTCTTTAGTAGTGGCGTTTTTAAATTTACCTTTGGTAACAGCTGTGATGGTTTTAGTTTCATTTGGTGCGAGAGGTTCACCAATATTACCACGTAAAGTGATAATTTCTTTACCGTCTTTATCTTTTAGAACTATGTTGACATCAGAAATGGTACTATTTGTAGTAGATGTATTAGTGACATCAGCTGAAAATGTACTATATCCATTTTCTGAGATTAATGATATGTTAGAAAATTGTAAGCCTTCATAGGTAGTTTCACTAATGATGCCTTCGTTTGTATTAGCAACCATGCCTTCTTCTTCATTTTTGGTGATGCCATCAGCTTTCTTACCAATGTTAAATGAAACAATTAAGCCGATTATTAAGGCTACAACAACCACTAAAAATATGATTAAAGGTATTTTGTTCCTTTTTATAAATTCGATAATTTCTTTTTTGTTTAAGTTTTTCATTTATTCCCCTACTTTCTTTACTATTATTATAATTTATTTTAGGGGAAATTTCAATACTATAAATAAACTTTTAATTTTTCGATATATTCTTCGCCAAATTTTCTTAATGATTTAGCCATATCAATTATTTTTTTATCGGCGGTTTTAGCATAGTTATCAATGTGTTTGGTTAATTCTAAATTACCCATTGTCAAACCTTGAATTAACATATCAGCAATGTTGGCATCACTATTATCGTTCATCATTTCTTTACTGATGTTCATTTTTGACACGGCTTTTGCCATCATGCCGATTGGTTTGGCTTTAAGGTCTTTTTTATTTAACATTTTTTCTGATTCTTTGGCATATTTTTCGTAGTTTTTACTGATTTCACAAAGTATTTTTTTAATTTTATTATCTTTATCTTTGATGACGTTTATCAAATCGTTTGTGCTTTGATAGCCCATATTACTTGTTTGATAAATATACTCAAGTATTTCTTCGTTTTCGTTCATTTAATCATCCCTTTCACGTTTATTATGTGAAAGATTGGACTTTTTTATGCGTTTTATTTGACATGTTTAAAGCAGTTTTCTTCATGGGTATTGATAATACCGATAGCTTCTAGATAGGCATATATAATGGTGGTGCCAACAAAGGTCATGCCTTTATTTTTTAAATCATTTGAAATTTTATCAGAAAGGTAAGATGATGTTTGATGTTTTTCATATATTATTTGATTATTAGTGAAATGCCATATATATTTGGCGAAAGAACCATATTCCTTTGCTATTTGTTTAAAGATTTTAGCGTTATTGATAGAGGCTTTTATTTTTAGTTTATTTCTTACGATACCTTTATTTTGTTTTAATTCGTTTATTTTTTTGTCATCATAATTAATTATTTTATCTATATCAAAGTTATCGTAGGCTTTTTTAAAATTTTCTCTTTTATTTAAAATACATTCCCAAGAAAGACCGGCTTGAAAAGATTCTAATATTAAAAGTTCAAATAGTTTTTTATCATCATGAGTGGGAACGCTCCACTCTTCATCATGATATTTTACATATAAGGGATTATTTAAATTACACCATTTACATCTTTGCATAGTTTTCTCCTTTTAAGTTTTTGGTAGTTTATATTTAGTAATATCGATGTTTTCTAATTGTAATAGTTTTATTTTTATGTCTAGACCGCCGCTATAACCGGTAAGATTATTATTAGCTCCAACTACTCTATGACATGGTATTATGATGGGGATTGGATTATGTGCGTTAGCTCTTCCAACCGCCCTTGATGCCATTTTAGAATTTATTTTTTTAGATATATCTCCATAAGTTATTGTTTGCCCGTAAGGGATGGTTTTTAGGATATTCCAAACTTTTATTTGAAATTTAGTGCCTTGCAGGTCTAATGGTAATTCGCTTATACTTGGGTTTTCTTTATTAAAATATCTATCTAGCCAATTTTTAGTTTGTTTAAATATTTTCAAATCATTATTTATTTGCGCTTCTTTTTTGACGCTTTGATAATATGGCTCTTTTTCAAAGATGATATGGGTTAGGTTTTGACCATCGCTGATTAAGGTTAAGGTTCCTACTACTGATTTATAATTTGTCTTATATTTCATTAAATCACTCCGATATTTTTTTATGATGTTTAAATTCTCAATTTAAAGGTTTTAGGGGCTTTTTTATAGACAATAATTAAAGAGATAAAGCAGTATAATATACTAAAGATAATAGTGGCTAGGCCAAAATAAAATGTTGATAGTTGTTTTCCGATGAAGAAGTAACAGACAAAATAAGTTATTCCTTGAACTATACTATAGGTACTACTTTTCATCTCGGTATTTGCATTATAGGGCTGGAGCAAGTAATACATTACTAGATAGTGAACAGAGAAAAATATACTCATGGCAATTATTGAGATGAATAGTATGATATAGTTTAAATTATTATCTGTACCACCGGTTATATATAAAAGAAATGATAAACCTATGCCAATTAAAAGAGCTGGAACGAGATTTATTAATATTAGGGTTTTTAATCGTTCTTTGAAAACTCCTAAAATAACTTTTGGAGTGCGATATATACGGTATGTAAGCATACTATGATCACAGTTCATGAACATAGCTTGTGTAACGGTGGTTCCACGATTTAGGATATACATAACAAAAACGAAATATGGTAGATATATTAACAATGAGGCGTTAATTATTTTAGCTAATTCTTTATTTTTTAAAATTATGATTGACAAAACGGCAAATATTCCAATAATGATAAATGACTGCTTTTTGACAGCTTTAGTTAAGATTTTACTATGTCTTTTGACAAAGAGTTCATGGAAGTATGCAAAACCATGTTTATTACTGGTGAAACTTTTATCAAATTCTATTTGTTTAGAAACGTTTTCTTTGACTTTTTGAGTACTTTGAGCATTTTCTACTGAATACACATTTTCAGATGTTAAAAGTTGTTTATATACTTGCTTATATTTATCAAATGAGCTAATTACTTTAATACTTAATATACCTGTGATTAAACTTACAATAAAACATATAGTAAAAATTATTTGATTAATGGTTATGCCAATATAAGGTAAACCATAAGCACATAGTAGTAATATACCAATGATGACCCAAGTTAGTTTATCTAAGAGGTTTTCGTTTTTGATAATTTTCGTTTTTTGAAAATCGATCAAGATGTATGCACTAAATGTCATTTTAACTGTTACAACAAAAATAGGTATAATTATGCACAACCATAAAGGTACTTTAGATATTAAGCCAAAGATTATCGTAAATGGCATAAAGCCAATGAAGGTTTTTATCATGGCATAAATATAATTAGATAGTGTGTAATTTTTAGCATCCATGCGCATAATCATCATAGCATAATATTTATCTTTAGTGGGGTTAAACATATAAGTATTCATGATACCACCAATAATGGTTAAAAATAAAAATAGATGGATAAAAACATTTGCATTATTGAGTTTAAATACTGGTAACATTGAAATAATACAAAAAAATATATAAAGAAATTTACCTAAAAAAATCGTACATAATTCTATGATTATACTAACTATATTACCTATGATTTTTAGTACTTTATTTTTATATAGACTTTCTGGTAATATTTTTTTAATTAAAGGTAACTGTTTAATCGAATAAATAACGCTATTAACACGGTAAGTGTTTTTTAATTTAAAAGATGTAATAAAAGCATTTAGCATTTTACTCCTCCTTTAAATCTTCAATAATTTTGTCTTTGAAGCTTTCAGTGTCTAGGTTATCTTTAGTTATTTTTTTTAATATACCTTTGTTTAAAATTACTATTTCATCACATAAATCTAAAGCGAGTTCCATAATGTGGGTTGAAAAAATGATTATATGGTCTTTTTTGATGTTTTTAAACATCTGTTTCATTTCTTCACTGGCAACGACATCAAGTGAAGTTAATGGTTCATCTAGTAATAAGATATTGGGACTAGCGATAATGTTTACGAGCATTTGCATTTTATTTTTCATACCATGAGAGTAATCTTTCATAAGTTTATCACGGTCTTCTTTTTCAATTTGTATGAAATCAAAGTATTCATCTATTTCTTTTTCGTCTTTTATTCTTTTTTTATTTATTTCGATAAAAAATTTTAAGAATTCTCTTCCCGTTAAAAATTCTGGAACGTTTGGTGTTGATAAAACATATCCAATGTCTTCTGGCTCAATTTTTCTATCAGTTTTATCATTTATATAAAACTCTCCACCATCTAATTCTAGATCTTCATTTAAGCAATTGAATAAGGTTGTTTTTCCGGCGCCATTTCTTCCTAATAGTCCATAGATTTTACCTTTTTCAAATTCAAAATTTATATCTTTTAAGACTTCTTTTTTTGCGAAGTTTTTCTTTAAGTGTTTAATAACTAACTTCATGTTTTCCTCCTTTTTTACATTGATTTCATTATACATGATGGATATATGTTTGACAATGTTTTTGGATATAAAAATTCTAGTTTTTAGCTAGAATTTTATCTGAAACTATTTTCATAAATATCTAAGAATTTAGTAACAAAACGGGCTTCTTTTTTAGCTTCTTTGGAACCTTTGGTTACTTGCCAGCCATAAGTTTGATAACTTTTATAAGTGAAGTTAGAAATTGGCATTAGATGAAATTCATCTTTGATTAATTTAAGGCCTTTGGAGTAATCTTTTTTTAATCTTTCAAAAGCTTTTTGGGGATTTTTGAAAACAGCTATACCATATTTATTAGCACCTATATCAAAATCGATATTTATTTTGCCGAATTCATTAATATCAACATCGCCTTTTATATTTTCTTCACCGCTGATATATATTTGACTATATTTTAGGTTATCATCATAGGCAAAGCCATATTGGACAAGAAGTATTTTACTTATTATGGCTATGAAAACAACCGTTAATATGATAGTAAATATAAGCAATATTTGTTTTTTATTTTGCTGAATTTTATTTAGTGTTAAAATATTTATGATTGTTTTTTCTGATGTTTTTTCAAGGTCTTGTTCTTTTATTTTTTCACCGGCAAATAGATCATTTAAAGAAATGTCTAAAATGTTACAAAGTTTTTGCATAATAGAAATATCAGGCATGCTTCTACCGGTTTCCCATTTACTGACAGCTTTAGATGATACACCTAGTTTTTCGCCGAGTTTGCTTTGGGTTAGTCTTTTTTCTTTTCGGCATTTAGAGATAAATTTTCCTATTTTTTCTTGGTTCATATTTCCTCCTTTTGCCTTATATTATAAAATATTTTATTAATTTTGAACACCTACTAGTGGTAGAGTTTGAAAAACCACCTAATTTATTAGTGTTTAGGTGGTGAAAAGATTACTGAAGTTTTATTTTATCAAAATATATATCATGACTATTTTGATGTTTGGTTTTGATGGCATCGATAATTTTTTCTTTAGTCACATCACCAAAACCAGTGAAGGAAACATCTCCGACAATGGTATAAGGAACGCCTTTGGCTTCTTCATTTAAGGCACTAGCAAAAGCGTTCATGATGGTTTTATTATTATAGTTTTGCCAAACTTCAAAGGTATATAGATTATAATATTTTCCATATTCTTCTTCTATTTCGTCAAAGAAGGCAAATTCTTCTTTACAGTGTGGGCAAGTGCTACCCCAGAAAAAGTAAATGTTGACTTTGTTGTTATCGCGAGTAACGTTTTCTAGATTAATATTTTGGTTTTGGGTACTTTTTGTTTCTTCATTTGTGTTATTGTTAGAATTAGAAGTAGAAGAGCTTTTTGTATTTGTGCTATTTGCTTGGTTTTCTATTTGCTTTTTGGTCTCTTTTATGATGACATGGCTTTGAAACCACTTTGTAAATCCTTCTTTTGATTTATAGTACTTTAAATCTTCATCGCTATTGGCGTCTAGATAATCTACCATTTTTCCTTTATTAAAAACAGCAAAAGATGGATAGTATTTTATGGTGTTTTTTATTTCTGTTTCTTTTAAGTCAGAAAATGATATTTTATATATTTGGATATTATTAGTTTCCATAAAATCATATAGAACTTGCTCAAAGTCAGCAGAGGTGACACAAGCGGGTTGATAGACGAATAAGGCAAATGATTCTTTTTCTTTAATTAGGTTATTTAAGTCAGCACTAGTGATATCTACAAATTGATTTTTACCATAATATTTATCTTCTAAATAGAATTTACCTTCTGGCATATTTTTGATGATAATGGGAATTATGGATATTAATAAGAGCAGTGGAAATATCCATAATTTTTTTTTATTCATCGGCATTACCTATTTCATGAAGTGTTTCGAAGTCTATATCATGATAAGGGACTTTCCAAAAGTCATATGATGTATCACCATATTTACCGGTTTTAACTTCAATATTATTTTGTCCATCATAGTACCAATAGCCACCGACGTTATATATTTTATTTTCATCCCAGCCTAAAGCAACTAACATGGTTTTAGTCATACCGGCATAACCGCCGCCACCACACATTAAGAAGATATTTTTATCTTTTGGGAAAAGATATTCTAATATATCCATTGATTCTTTATAATTAGCGGTATATTTTCCGTCTTTTTCAGTAAATAAGGTTTTTCCAGTATAGGTATCACCTACTTCTTCTGGAAGGCCTGAAACATTTACTAAGTACGGATATGGAACTATTTCAAAGCCTTTGACAAAGCCTGACAAATAGGCATCACCACCGATAGCTTCATAATTACCAGGATCGATAAGCATGCGCATATCGCGGTAAACGGAATCTTCTCTGTTTAAGTAGTTATCGATGGTTTCTTCGTTGATGTTTTTATCGATACCGAAGCTTCCTCTTACACCTCCAGTCACTTCAGGGGCTGGTAATGGTTTTAAGGTTTCTTTCTTATCATAGAAAATAAATGCCGATACAACAATGGCAATGATTATTAAAACACTAGTTATTAAAATTACAATACTTTTCTTTTTCATATAATTCCTCCTACATTTTTAGTTTATCTAAAATTATTTAAAAATACAATAACGTTATGGTTGAAAAGGTCTCAACTTTTAGTTGAGATTTTGTTTACATTTTTCATCTAATTTTAAAGGTATTTCATATGTGACGGTTTTATGTTTTTCGTTACTGGCATTTACTTTTAAAAACAAGGAATTATCTTGATAATCTTTACAGGTTGTTGCATAGTCATCAATGGTAAAGGTGACCTCTTTTAAAAATTCTTCTAAAGTGATACTTTTTTTATCTTTATATTTATAGGAACTAATTTTATTTTCGGTGTTATTATTTTTTTCATACAAGGTGCAGTCTATCGTTTCATATTTTTCGTGTTCGTCGCCACCACAATATTCAATGTTAGAAATATAGATAGCTGATTTTTTATCATTGTAAGCGATGTTACCGGATATAGTAAAATTAGGGCAGTTAGCTGATAGGGTTTTAAATTTAAAGTCATCTGTTTTGAAAAAGTTTAAGGCTATTATAAATAGACTTAAGGTTAAGATAATTAATAATGTAATAAGAATAATTTTTTTATTTTTTTTGTTAGGTTTGAATTCACCATTATATAATTCTTCTAAGCTTATGTTAAAGTCTTCACTGATTTGTTTTATAAGAGAACTATCCGGCATATTTTTGCCATTTTCCCATTTACTTACAGCCTGATAAGTGACATGATATTTATCAGCAAATTCTTTTTGGGTTAAGTTATGTTTTTGTCTAAGTTCTTTAATAAATTTACCAAATTTTTCTTGATTCATATTATCACCTACTAAATATTTCTTACTAATAAATTATAACACATTTTTAGATTTTTGACATTTTAAAAATCATAGGGTTTGTCCTATGATTAAAGAGAAATTTCATATGGGTCAGACTGAGTTCCTGTTCCGCCTGTTATTTTGATATCTGATGAGAGATATAGGGTTGGTCTTACCGCGTTATTATTTACTACTGCGTTTTCAGATAAATATCCAGCGGTTACTACTGCAAAAACTGCTGGTAAACTTAAGCCTGTTGTTGGAGAAATAGTCCAATAATTAGAATTAGTATATAACCAATTTTTAGATTTACATGATGAACGATTACTATCCATTAATTTAAAATTACCACAATTGGTTTTATCAGAATTAGTTCTGATATATTCACTAGCACTAATTAAGGCTATTTTACCGTTCCATTTTGTACTATTTTCATAATTTTTGATTTGTTCTTCTAAATTGCTATTATAATAAGCTACTTTACCAGCTCCCCATTCTGATAATATTATTTGTTCTTTGGCATTATTTTCTAGCGTATTATAATAGTCATTATTTAAGTATGTACTAAGTGTTGAACTAGACCAAATATTAGTCATGATTTCATCATATGCATCCCATGATATATTTCCTATGCTATTATTTTTAATTATTTTTATTCTTCCATCACACTCGACTGATATTATCCGCCAGCCGGCATTTTCTCCATTAAATGTTATATAGTTATTAGGATTTGCCCCAGTAAAGAAATACCTACACTCATACGGGTCTTTTTCTAAACCTGCATTTTCTATAATGGTTTCTCCAGCTGGGGGGTCTACTGTACAAATTCCATATAGTTCATCATGGCATCTTGGACGTTTTCTGATTTTAAACCACTTTCTTTATTATCATATGTGACATCATTAGAAGGAAAATATGTCTGTGCATAAACTATTACTATACCTGTTAATATTCCCCCTAATACTAAACCTACGCAATAACTTTTCATAAATTCTTTTATTTTCATACAGTCTCCTACTTTCTAAGTTTAGTATAGCACATTTATTTTGTGAAGTACAGCTTAACGGAAAAGTTTTTTTATTTTATTAAAATTAGTATTAGGGTGATACAGTATGACAACATTTAAACGCGAATTTGAATTTGATAAAGAAATTATGAAAACAGTGTCTAAAAACGTGAGAAAATATAGAAAATTAGCTGGTTTAACGCAGGAACAGTTAGCCGTAGATATAGAGATGTCATATGATTATTTAAGACGTTTTGAGTCACAGCTTGGCCGTGAAGGTTTATCATTAATAAGTCTTTATAAGATTTCAGTGGTTTTAGGAGTTACGATGGATAAATTTTTTGAAAAAGGCGATTAAAAAAGAAGTTATTTTTTGGTAACTTCTTTTATTCATCTTTAAATAGTTTAACAATTACTGGTTTTAAAAGTTCAATTATTACTAATGATACTAAGTTAATTAATATGACATAAATAAACTGATTTACAGTTATATGGGTTAAACCAAATAATTGTCCGATTGGTGTAAAGAAGACAATTATTTGAACTAATAGTAAAAATAATATGCCTAAGTTTAATTGTTTATTTTTAAAGATGCCTCTTTTATGAATTTGTTCTTTTAAAGATTTACAATTATAAGCAAAGACAAATTCGTTTATGACGACACTTAGAAGAGCGAGGGTTTGGGCTATATTTTGACCAAGTGGTAAGAAACGGTAATAGACATATAGACTAATTAAGGCTTCTAATATAACTGAAAGGATGAGAAAAGCGCTGAAGAATTTGGTGAAGATTTTTTTATTTAGACCATTAGGTTTTTGTTTCATGATATTTTTTGATGGGCCTTCAAAGGCTAGAGCGATTGAAGGGATGGTATCAGCTACTAAATCGATATATAAAACATGAATTGCAGAAATGATTGTATTTCCCGTCAACATGCCAAATAAGATGATGACAATTTCTGTAAAATTACTAGAGAGATTATACAAAATATTTGATATAACATTGTCATATATTCTTCTACCTTCTGATACGGCTGTGGTAATGGTTTCAAAGCTATCATCTAATAAGATAATGTCTGAGACATCTTTAGTGACATCGGTGCCACTTTTGCCCATACCAATTCCGACGTTGGCTAGTTTTATAGCTGGAGCGTCATTGACACCGTCACCGGTCATAGCAACAACTTTATGCTTTTTTTGAAAGGCTTTGACGATTTGTAATTTGGTTTCAGGACTAACTCTCGCATATACTTTATATTTATTAATATTTTTACTGATATCTTCATTACTAAGTGTTGATGCATTTATACACTCATCTTCTGATATACATATGCCAGCTTCTTTGGCAATGGTCATAGCGGTTGCGAGATTATCACCAGTAAGCATAATTGGAGTAATGCCAGCTGATTTACAAGTATCGATTGATTCTTTGATGTTTTTTCTGATTGGGTCTTTAAAGCCAGCTAAGCCGACTAAAATTAAATCATTTTCTTCATTAAAGTATTCTTTTTCGTTTTTTATTGGTTTTTCTATTGTTTTATAGGCAAAGGCTAATACTTTTAAAGATTCTTTTGACATTTTAGTTTCGGTATTTTTATACTCATTTATATAGCCTTCAGTTATATTTTGAATTTCGCCATTTATTAAAATTGCTTTACTTCTTTGAATAATGGCTTCTAGGCTTCCTTTTATATAAAGATATATTTGATTATCTTTTTTATAAATTCCACTCATCATTTTTCTTTTGGAGTCAAATGGTAATTCGGTTATTTTGGTTGCTGGCAGAGATTTTAAGTTATTTTCTTTTAAGTAATTTTTGATGGCCACATCGACAGCATCACCAGTATAAGTTCCATTATCACTTAATGTAGCTGAATTGGAATTATCCATGATATCAATGAGGATTTGGTTTTCTTTTAGATTATCTAAGGGTATTTCTTTATTATTAGTATATATTTTGGTCATATGCATTTTATTTTCAGTCAAGGTTCCAGTTTTATCGGTACAAATAATTTCAGTGGAGCCTAAGGTTTCAATGGCGGCTAAATTTCTAACAATTGATTTTTTCTTAGCCATTTGCCCTACTCCAATTGATAAGGTGGCGGTGATGGCAATTGGCAAGCACTCTGGCACGCTAGCTACAATCATGGAGATACATAACATTACTAAGTTTAAAATAGTATAATGATTAATGAGGCCATAAAATAAAACGAAAGCGATTAATATAAAGGCTACGCCTGTGATGAACCGGCTTACTTTGGCAACTTTCATTTGAATTGGAGTTACTGGTTCTTCTTTAGTATCGATAGCGCCAGCTATTTTTCCAAGTTCAGTATTCATACCGGTATTTATAACAATAGCTTCTATTTTTCCGGCAACGACAACGGTTCCAGAATATACCATGTTATATGTTTCAGCTAAAATGGATTCTTTTTCAATTGGGGTATCAATTTTATCAATGTTTTGACTTTCGCCAGTTAAGATGGATTCATCGGTTTTGGCAAAGTAACTTTTGACAATTCTAGCGTCAGCAGGTACTTTATCGCCAGCTTCTAAGATTATATAATCACCTGGTACAAGGTTTTTGGCATTTATATCTTTACTAATGCCCTTTCTTTTGACAGTTACATAGTTTGCGGAATATTTTTTTAATTTATTGGTGGCATCTTCAGCTTTAGATTCTTGAAAGTATCCCATAAAACAGTTAACGATTGTCGTACCTAAAATAACTAGTGGTTCTAGGAAATCTTCTTTAGTGATGAGCGAGTATATTAAGGAAAGCACGCCAACTACTAACAGCAATATTATCATCATGTTTTTGAATTGACTTAGAAAAATTTGCAATTTGGTTCTTTTATTTTTGTCAATTAAAATATTTGGGCCATATGTTTTCAGTCTTTTTTTGGCCTCAATACTATTTAGACCATTACTTGAAGTATTCAAAATTTTATAGATGTTTTCAATAGATTTTTGATATGCTTTGTCCATTATTTACCTCTTTTCTTACTATCTTTTTTTATTATAACACTTTTATACTTTCTGAATAAAGCAGTTTTACAAAAAGATAGTTAATATATTGGATTTAAGAGTATTGCCAAATGCTATATTTTGTGTTAATATTAAGAAGGCAAAGAAAAATGGCCTGTTGGTCAAGTGGTTAAGACGCCACCCTCTCAAGGTGGAATCACGAGTTCAATTCTCGTACAGGCTACCATATGTTTATTAAAGTCTAAGTAAGACTTTTTTTATTTTATAAAGGGTTGATGTTTATGAATAGTTCGATGAATTATTATGAACTTTTAGGCGTTAAAGCAGATGCGAATAAGGAAGAGGTTAAAAGAGCCTATAAATTACAGATGAAGAAATGGCATCCAGATATAAATAAATCTAAAGAGGCTTCTGAGATATCGATCAGATTAAATGAGGCTAAAGCCATTTTACTTGATGATGATAAAAGAAAGCAGTATGATCTAAGTTTAAAATGTGAAATAAATGATAATTATCAAAAATTTAATTATCAAAGCAACCCTCGAAAGGATGTTTATAAAGAAGCCCAAAAGGTAACTAAATGGGAATATTTTAAAGAATATTTAAGGTTTAGTAAAGTATCTAAAATGCGCAAGTTTTTAGCAATTATTGGAGTTGGTTTAGAGAGCTTATTATGTTTTATTTTAAAGATTTTATTGATTAGTTTAGCTTATTTATCTTGCTTAGCTAGTTATTTAATAATGCTTAGTTTTAGTTTATTGGCTCCTATTTTGGGCATATTACTTTTAATAGTGGTGTTTACTTTTTTAACGAAAGGTTTTTTAAATACTATAACAAATTCAGCGGTTATACAAGGAATATTTATATTTGGAGTTTTGTATTTTTTAATGTTAGTACTACCAATTTTATCTAGAAAGATTATTTCACCTAAGGTATTTGATATTTTATATAATAAGATTGATATTAATTTGTTTAAGAAATGTGTAGGATACGAAAAATAGCGTCTTTTTACGGGCGCTATTTTATTAATTCTAAGGTATCTCTTGCTATCATAAGTTCTTCGTCGGTTGGAATAACATAAACTTGCACTTTAGAATTTTTTGTACTGATTTTAGCTTGGCCATGACAGTTACTGTTTTTGTCATCGTCAAGTTCAACACCTAAGCATTTTAAGTTATCACAAACGAGTTTTCGAACTATGAAACTATTTTCACCAATACCAGCAGTAAAGACAATGGCATCGGCTCCACCTAATAAGACATAGTACTGGGCAATATAATCGGTTATTCTTCTAGCATATTTACGCATAGTTAAGATAGCTTTTTCATCACTTTTATTATAAGCTTCTGTTAAATCACGCATATCACTACTGATACCGCTGAGACCTAGAATACCACTGTGCTTATTCAAGTCGTTTATTATCTGGTCGATGTTTTTATTTTCGGCTTCCATGACTGGCGGTAAGATTGATGGGTCAACATCGCCACTACGAGTTCCCATCATGACACCGGCAAGTGGAGTGAAGCCCATTGAGGTATCGACACACTTACCATCTTTGATGGCGGTTATTGAGGCGCCGTTACCAATATGACAGCTAATTAATTTGAATTTATTGGTATTTAAAATCTTGGTCATGGTTTCGTTTATATAGCGATGACTAGTACCATGTGCGCCATATTTTCTGATGCCATATTTTTGATACCAATCATATGGGACAGGATATAAAAATGTTTCTTTACTCATTGTTTGGTGAAAGGCGGTATCAAAAACAACGGTGTTTGGAACATTTGGCAAGGCTTTTTTAAAAGCTTCAATTCCAAGCATGTTAGCGGGATTATGTAATGGAGCGAAGTGTTTGATGGAATCTAGTTTTTTCATGACTTCGTCATCTACGATAACAGATTTATCAAAAAGATCTTTTCCTTGAACGACACGATGTCCTACTCCATCTATTTCATCTAAAGATTTGACTATATTTAAGTTTATTAATTTTTCTAATAAGATATTTACGGCGTCGTTATGGTCTTTTAAAGTTACTTCTTCAGTATACTTTTCGCCATTAAATTTAATAGTATACTGACCATCGATACCAATTCTTTCGAAGACACCATTTGCAATTACACTTTCGTTTTCCATATTGATTAAACTGAATTTTAAGGAACTACTTCCAGCATTGATTGATAATATTTTCATTTAGAAACCTCTTTTCATATTTAGATGGCGTTCGAAGGGAGAATTGAACTCCCACCCTTCCCTTCGGAGGGGAATACTCTATCCGTTAAGCTATTCGAACACTATAGTTATTATATCATGAAAACACTCAGGATAAAACCTGAGTGCTTATATTTATGTCTACCTTTTTAATATTTTTCAAATTTTTATCGGTTTTGACAGTAATTGTTTTTTCTTCTTCGCCTTTTAAGTTATTACCGATATAGCTTATTAATTCTATTTGTTTATTTTCATTATCACTTAAAATTATTTTGACTGGAGATATTTGCAGGTTATTAGATGTCATATTTAAGGCTTGGGCCTTTAAATAATATTCTTCATTTTGTTTAAAAATTTTAATATTTTCAAACAGGATATTATTTTGAACGATATCATCAAATTTTAAGTGAATAAGGTTTGGAGCGTTTTCTTTAGTTTTAGTTTCTTTAGGTACAAATATATAAATGGCTAAAACTAAAACGATTAATAAGAGAACAATTAAAATTATTTTACCGGGAGTTACCGCATGTATTTCACGAGGCATTAGTTAGCTTTCCATGTTGCGAAGACATCACAACTACTTGATGAAGGTGCGGGATCTGGCATTTTCATCCTAACAATGGTTGGGGTTTTGAAGGCACTACCAAAGGCCATACATGTTCCCGGCTGGAGAGTTTTTTGTTTTTCGACGATATCAGCTGAGATGTTTGGAAGCATTTTAGTTATATAATCCAAATCTCTTGGGTGGGTTATTTTGAAAATCAAGAAGTTAGCACACTGTGAGATTACGGTATCAGAAATTTCAACAGGTCTTTGAGAAATTAAATTGAATATCAATCCATATTTACGACCTTCTTTAGCGGCTCTTTCAAAGATGTTATAACCGATCAATTCGACATCGCCATCATTTTGAACGTATCTATGAGCTTCTTCGACAAATATATGAAATGGGATAGAGGCTCTATTTTTAAGACTTTTAGTAAAGTTGAATAACATTTTGGTATATATTTTAACGACTACTTTAGCAAACCAATCTTCGACATCTTCTAGGTTAAAGTTTATTATTTGAGCTTTTTGACCATTTTGGGCAACTAATGTGGCAATGTAATTTTCCATTGTTATAAAGTTTGGATAACGAAGATATCTAGAGTTTTCAGATATGGTAAGTGAGTGAAGTCTGACTTTTAGTTCGATAGCATCAGCATAAGTATCGGTGTTATTTAAAAGACCTTCGCTGATTAAAGTAAATTCTAGAGCTTTTTCTAAGTCTTCTAGGGTGTAATATTTAATTTCTTTTGGTTCGAATTTATCTAATGATTCATCGATAAAACTGGTGATATATTCAGTCATTAAAATACTTTCTGGGAAGTTTCCTTGTGTATCGATAGTGAAGCACTCTCTAAATTTCCTAGTATAACCAATACCTTGAACTGGAGCTTCTAGGTTAAACTGTGGGGTTGAACAATTAGCGATTATAGCAAAAACATCGTTTCTTTTACTACTTGCTGTTTGGTTTGTATATAAAATTGTCATAATGGCTTTTGCAATCAAATGGTTTTTATATTTGGTACTCATTTCGTCATCTGAGGCAAAGATGTTAACGAGTTTAAGCATCCTTTCGATGATGGTTAATTGTGAGTGTTTATCGGCTCTTAAAAGTAAGGCCATATCATCGATATCTAAAAGCCATAGTGGAATTGAAAGAATTTCACCATCGGTTTGATGAATATTAGTTGTATAAAATTTAAAGTGAAGATTTGGATTTATTTGATTGATGTTTTGCAAGGCGTTATGGTATTCACCATAGGCATCGAAGATAAAGAAGTTCGACCTAAATGGCAACAGTTTTGGGTTTTGAAAAATGTTTTGGAGTAATCTAGCTACACCACATGATTTACCTGAACCACTATTACCGAATATGGCCATGTGGCTACTAAATAGGTCGTTGATATTGGTGTAGATTGGATGGCTATTATATAGTGGACTTTCACCTAAAACAAACGATTCTGGTGTATCGGATCCTAAAATAAGTCCTACTTCTTCAGGGTTTATCAATCTAATATTGGCATTAAAGGTTGGTTTTCTAATGACACCACCGACGAATTTACCATTTTCAATGGCGCCTAAAAATCTAATTTTAATAATTTCGCTACCAGTATCTTCAACTTCACCTAAGATTTTATTATCGGCATCTTCAAAGATGACGTGCATATTCATAATGTCGGCTTTTAATGAGCCGTCTTTTGGCGTTTCAACATGCGCTTCTGTATTACTAATATAAAGAATTTTTCCAAACATAATTTGTCCTCCCCTATAACAATTCTTCTATTTTATTTTTTATTTCTGGATTTAAGTCTTTTATAATTTCTTTAATTTTTAGACTATTTTGATATTGCTTTAATATATTTTCATAATGTTTGAGTTTATTTTCAGCATCTTTGATTTGTTTATGGACAGCATTTCTGGAGATGTTTTCGTTTTCAGCGATTTCTGAGAGTGTGAGATTATCAAAATAGTAATCTTTAAAGTAGGCTTGCTGTTTATTTGTAAGAAGCTCTCCATAATAGTCAAATAAATTGGTTAGATAAATGACTTTATCCATTAGTTATCCATCCCTTTGAATAAGCCATATATATATTTTTCAATATCAAATGTCCTAAGGTCATTTTTGGTTTCGCCTAGTCCAACATATTTGACTGGGATGCCAGTTTCTTCTTTGATAGCTAGGACAATACCGCCTTTAGCGGTACCATCTAATTTGGTTAAGACGATGCCGGTTATATTGGTGATTTCTTTAAAGCTTTTAGCTTGGCTAATACCGTTTTGACCAGTGGTGGCGTCTATAACTAAGAGGGTTTCATGCGGAGCATTATCTATTAATTTACCAATTACTTTATTGACTTTTTCAAGTTCTTTCATTAACCCAACTTTATTTTGAAGACGACCAGCAGTATCTATTAATACAATATCATAGTTTTCATCTTTAGCTTTATTTACGCCGTCATACATGACACTTACGGGATCAGCATTTTCTTTATAGACGATATCACAACCTATATTACTAGCCCACTCGTCTAGTTGCTGGATGGCACCAGCTCTAAAGGTATCACCGGCGACCATTAAGACTTTTTTGCCTTCACTTTTTAGTTTATAGGCTAGTTTACCGATGGTCGTGGTTTTACCGGCTCCATTAACTCCGACAAATAGGATAACGGTAGGCCCTTCTTTAGCGTAATTTATTTTATTTGTTATGATATCGCCATTTACATAGATAATAAACATTTCATCGACAATAATGTCTTTTAATTCTTCAGCTGTTTTGATATTTTCTTTTTTAACACGTTTTTTTAATCTATCAATTATTTCCATGACGGTATTAACGCCAATATCGGACATGATTAATATTTCTTCTAGACTTTCAAAGTATTCGTCATCGACAATGTTATGATTTTTATTTAGGTTTAATAAAGCTGATAAAATATTATTTCTCGTTTTTTCAAGACCTTTATCATAGAGTTCTACTTCTTCTTTTTCTTCTTTTTTAAAGATGTTTTTGAATTTGTCAAATATTCCCATGTACATCACCCTTGTTACTATAACAATTTTACACTATTTTTTTTTAAACTTCAACAAATATAAGGAATTAGATTTTAATTTTATTTTTTGATAAGTTTTTTCTGCTTAGGGTTTTCATAAGTTTTATTTTTACTTAAGCAATTTATGATGGCGGTTGCTAATAAATCAGTGTTATATTCATTTTTAAAATTAGCAATTTGTTTTATGTTTAATGGACAAATTAAGTTTTCAAGTCCTTCATCTTTTAGAAAGACTACTGAATTTATTATATGGTTACTATTAAATGCTGTTAAGGTATTGGCTTTTAATTCACTATGTTCAATTAAGGTTTTACCATCAGCCCACATATTTGTTAGGTCATATTCAAAGTATAGGTTTAAGTTATAAGGTTTTAAGTTATGTTTTCCTTTGATTGATACATGGAGTGTGATCGGATCAGCGTTTTCAGTGACAAATTTTATGAGTTCTTTCTTTGTGGTGAAAGCTTTAACTGGCGGATAATGAATAGGTGTATGATAACCTTCTGCATGAATATTTTCCTTATTTTCTTTGGTTATATTGGCAATTTCACCTATAATATCGCCAAGTTTTACCAATACTTTGTGACTTAAAGCGAATTTATTTAGATCTTGCTGGAAATAGTCAATTTGATTATTGATTGGTTCTATTTCTCTTTCGAATTTTCTATTAAAATAGGCAATTTGATCTTCTAAGCTTTGAATTTGTTTTTCTGTTTCTAGTTTTAGATTGTTAATTTGCTGTTCACGGGCAGCTATTTGTCTTTTTTTGCTTTCGTATTCAGCAATATAATTTTCAATATCTTTATTCATATAATATCCCACTTTCTTAAGATTTATTATATAAAATTATTATTTTATATGTCAATATTTTTTATTTGAAAGGATTTTACTTTTTCCTATTATGTGTGAACTTGTCAAAGGCTTAAAAAAAAGATATAATGTTATAGTCAGTTTTAACTTTTAAAGAAAGGAGTTTATAATGAAGTTTAACAAAGACGAGACTTACATTTTCGCTTTAGGCGGACTTGGAGAAGTCGGGAAAAATATGTATATTGTAATGCATAATGACGAGATTATTATTACTGATGCGGGTGTTATATTTCCAGGCGGAGAACTTATGGGAATTGATTATGTTATTCCAGATGTGACTTTTTTAAAGCAAAACGAAAGCAAAATTAAGGGATTATTTATTACTCATGGTCATGAAGACCATATTGGAGGTATTCCGTTTTTACTTTCGGAGGTTAATATTCCGGCTATATATGCGCCTAATCAGGCAGCGGCTTTGATTAAAAAGAAATTAGAAGACCGCAAGATTAAGTATAATAATTTATTTATTTATAATGAAAACAGTGTTTACCGGTTTAAGGATATGTGGGTGGAATTTTATAGAACTACCCACTCTATTCCAGATTCACATGGTATAGTTATTCATACTCCTGATGGAGTTATTATGACGACGGGTGATTTTAAATTTGATTTGACGCCAATTGGTCCGATGGCCGATGTCCAGAAGATTGCGAGATTAGGTTCTGAGGGAGTTACTTTACTTTTAAGTGACAGTACTAATGCGATGAATCCCGGTATAAGTAATAGTGAGTCAAAAGTTGATGATGCTTTAGAGGAATTATTTACTAAACATAATAGTAGAATTATTATTGCGACATTTGCTTCAAATATATACAGATTAAAGCATATTGTCGATACGTGCAAGAGACACGACCGAAAGATTGCGGTGTTTGGTAGAAGTATGGAAAATAATATTGAAATTTCTATCGAAGGCGGATATATTAAGCATAAGGAAATTTTTATCACACCGGAGGAAGCAACTAGTTTACCATCTAACAAGGTTTGTTTACTTTGTACAGGTACACAAGGTGAACCGTTAGCTGCTTTGAGTAGATTAGCTAATGGAACATTTAGACATATTAAATTAAGGGCTGATGATGTGGTTGTATTTTCATCTTCAGCGATACCTGGTAATGCACTTAGTATATCTAGGACTATTAACAAGTTATATTTAAAAGGAATAACGGTTTATACTAATACATCTTTAAGTGACATCCATGCTTCTGGTCATGCGAACGAGGAAGAGTTAAAATGGATGATTAGACTTGTTAAACCAAAATATTTTATGCCTTTTCATGGGGAATATAGGATGCTTAAAAAACATGCGGATATTGCTTCTGAATGTGATGTCCCACGTGAGAATACTTTTGTACTTATTAATGGCGATGTTCTTTCGATGAAAAAAGGTGTGGTAAAGAAAGCTGGCCATATTCCGGCTGGTGATACATATGTTGATGGTAACCGTATTGGTGATGTTAGTAATGCTGTTATGAAAGACCGCAAGATTATGGCTAATGATGGAATTGTGGTTGTGATTGCAAATATTGATGTTCAAAATGGCAAGTTACTTGCTAACCCAAATATTATTACAAGAGGTTTTGTTTTAGTTAATGATAATTTAGATTTACTTAAGAAGTTAGAGTTTATTGCGAAAGAAGCAATTGTTAATAAAATTAAAACTGGCGTAAATTATATTGATGTGAAGACAGAGGTTATTAATAGTTTAAGTAGTTATATCAATTTACATACTGGAAGGAAACCAATTATTTTACCGGTTATTATGAACATTAAAAAAGACGTTAAAATTTAGTTTGACGTCTTTTTGCTTATAATAAATTAATATATGTTTTTGTGATTTTAAAGGTTATTTTAATTTTTCTTCAATTCTTAGTAATTCATTATATTTACAAGTTCTATCGGTTCTAGATAAGGAACCGGTTTTTATTTGTCCTAGATTTAAACCAACGGCAAGGTCAGCAATAGATGTGTCTTCGGTTTCACCGCTACGGTGAGATATGATGGTTTTATAACCATTTTGTTTAGCTAAGTCTATAGTTTCTAGGGTTTCAGTAATTGTACCTATTTGATTGATTTTGATTAAAATAGCATTACCCGCCCCCATATCAATACCTTTTTGAAGATATTTTTTATTGGTGACAAATAGATCATCACCTACTAATTGAATTTTACTTCCATATCTTTCAGTCATTTTTTTGAAGCCTTCCCAATCGTTTTCGTCAACGGGGTCTTCGATTGATATTATTGGATATTTATCTAATAGGGTTTGATAATAGTCTATTAATTCATCGGTGGTTAACTTTAAATTAGCTCCTTTTAGATTATAGATACCATTTTCATAGAATTCACTAGCGGCAACATCGATAGCGAAGTTTACATCTTTACCCGGTTTATAACCAGCATCTTTAATAGCTTTCATTAACAAGTCTAAAGCTTCTTCATTAGTGTTTAAGTTAGGGGCAAAACCACCTTCATCCCCTACTCCGGTTTGATAACCGTTTTCGTTTAGAACTTTTTTTAAATGATGAAATACTTCACTACCTATTTGAAGTCTTTTACTAAATGTGTCAGCTTCTGGAATAATCATAAATTCTTGAAAGTCTAATCCATTATCAGCATGGGCACCACCGTTTAAAATATTCATCATGGCTCTTGGCATAGAATATTCTTGTCCAATGTATTCGAATAAGTTTTTATGGTCATCTAAAGCGGCGGCTTTTAGGTTGGCAAGGGAAATGCCTAATATCGCATTTGCACCATATTTTTCTTTATTTTCGGTTCCATCTAGCTTAAGCATTGTTTCATCGATTTTTCTTTGGTCGTGTGGATCTAAACCGATTAAGGCTTGTTTTAGTTCACTGTTTACGTTATTTACAGCTTTTAAAACACCTTTACCCATATATCTATTTTTATCATTATCTCTAAGTTCTAGAGCTTCTCTAGTACCAGTAGAGGCACCTGATGGAACGGCGGCTCTACCTAAAATTCCATTATCTAGGATAACATCAACTTCAACGGTTGGGTTTCCTCTTGAGTCTAATATTTCTCTTGCAATTATATCTTTAATTTTTGACATGTTTTCCTCCTTCATTTAATGCTTGTTCATCGGTGATTTGATTTAGAAATCTTTGAAATATATGATATTTATTTAACCAATAGTGATAATCTTCTAAATCGGCTAAAAAATTTTGTGAATGTTTTGTTTCAAAGTTTTGTATATATTTGATTATTTGATTTTTAAAATCTTGCCAATACTGCGGGCTATATTCGATGGTTGGATAGATATGTGGTCCTCTTAAATTAGGATCGCCTTTTGGGGGAATTTTAAAAATATCGTTATTGGTAATGACGTTTACAGCAGAATAATCGACAGGAATTTTTTGACCGGTAATATTACTTATTAGTTTAGTTTCTTCTTGATTTGCTTGATATTTTAAATCATACAAGTACAAAGTATTATAGCAATCGTTACGTTCAGCTTTGATGACTTGGGGTTTGCCCTCATCATTTAAAGGTTTTTTATTTTCGGTAAAGTCGATTATTTTGTTCATTGTATCATTATGACCAGTTAAAAGATTTTTATAATATGTATAGAAGAATATCTCGGTAAAGTTTTGACTGAATTCTTGTTCATATTCTTTAATTATAAAAACTAGAATATCGTTTAATTCTTTATCAGATGGCTCACTATAAATATTTAACTCTTTTTTTAATTCTTCTTTAAACTGTTCAAACAATTTTTCATCATATATAAAACTTTTTTCTTGCATATAATCACCGTATTAATTATATCATTTTTAAAGAAAAAGGCCAAAGATATTTTGAGTTATTTTTCGCAAAATCAAATAATTTTTGAGGGTTTTGTATCAAAGTTATTGTATTTTTTGTAAAGTTATAGTATAATTATTTTGTTGTCTGAGTTGTCTCCGTAGCTCAGCTGGATAGAGCAACGCCCTTCTAAGCGTTTGGTCTATCAAGAGTTATCAGTTGACAAAAGCATTGTAATTACTACGATTTTGTGATATAATCGTTAGTGTTGATTAAGAAATTAGTACCCATTTTAGTACCCACATTTCTTAAATTAATTAAAATTGATTTAAACTATTTTTAAATAGTTTAAAATAAATTTCTTACTAAATTTTAGTGAGAAATCCTTATGTCCTAGTAGCTCAGCTGGATAGAGCATCGCCCTTCTAAGGCGAGAGTCAGGGGTTCGAATCCCTTCTGGGACGCCATTTAGGTAATTAAAAGTCTTGATTTTCAAGGCTTTTTTCGTGCATAAAAAAACAACTCTGTACTAGCAGTTGTTTAATAAATAAAATTATAGTCTTGGTAAATTCTCACATTTTCTGGAAATAATTACATTAAAAATCTTATTGCTATATTTCTTGTGAAGATTATTAATCTTCTCTAATTTCTTTTCTATTGTCTTTACATTTTCTGTTATTACAATAAAATTAATAATTTTAATATCTTCTATAATCTCTAATGGAATATCCGAACAGTCATTTACAACAATATTTTTTGTGTGTTTAATCATAATTCATTAACTCCTCGAGATCTTGACACTCATTAAGGTACTTTTTAAATGTATCATCATATTTTTCTAATAACCTTTCTTTTTCTTGTTCCCACTCTTTATGAGCTTTACGAAATATTTTAGGTGGCTCATTATCTATTAAGTTATCAAATTCTTTTCTAATTAATTTACATTGCTTATCATAAAAATCTGCAAATAATAAAGTTGAATCTCTTAAATGAAGTGTTAATAAAGTAATAGTTTTAGTAATTATTTCATCGTCAGAATTTATATTACTTTTTTTCTTTCCCACGTTTTACCTCATTTCATTATTTAGCTATATAAAGTTTCGTTTTCCTTAATAGCAAAAAATACCATTTCTATACCGTTTTCAACTGCTGTCATAAAGATAGACTTATTATAAGGTGTTAAATACCAATAATACTTTTTTTCGTCCTTATCTTTAATAATCCCAAATTCATAATTATTTTTTGGAGCATAAGCCACTAGATGATCCTCTACCAGATGAAATTTAATACCAGCATTAATATATGGTTTCACATATTCGTCAAAATCTTCTCTTGCAAAAAATCTATCCAATTCATCCACTAATGGTTTAGCACAATACTTCTTACTTCTTATTGCTTTCACTTCCTTTCCTAATCATTTTGCATATCTACCCAGCAAATCTTTTACACTATTACTTACTGGAGTATGTTATTTAAAAATCGTATCATATTATTAATGGTAAAGTTGGTGATACGATTGTGAAATTAAACAAAGTATTCGGCAACAATGTGAAATATTTTAGATTTCGGAAAAAATATACACAAGAGAAAGTTGCTGAACTAACCGATACTAGTGTAACTTATATAAGTCAACTAGAATTAGGTCATCATACTCCGTCTTTTGAGAAGCTGGAACTTCTTTCAAAAGCGTTGGGTGTTGAGCCTTTTGAGTTTTACGTCAAAAGGGACTTTAAAAAGTTGCCTGCTAGAGTGGATATGACAAATACTGATGAATAACAATTACGGTTGTTATTCTTTTTCATTATATCACATTTTTTATTATCAAAGTTAATTATTTTGCGTGCATTGGGCAAAATAGCAAATACACCTGTTAAAATGCGACAATATTTTCAGGTGGTAACAATGTATTTTAATAATTTACAATATTTAAGAAATGAGAAAGAATTAACTCAAAGAGAAGTATCAGAAATATTGAATTGCAAAAGAAGTACTTATGATAATTGGGAACATGGTAACGTTATGATTCCTCTTGATATGGCTGATAAGTTATCTTGCTTTTATAAAGTAAAACTATCATACATTTATGGTATTGATAAAGAACTAATTAAAGTAGAAAATATCAAAAGAATTAATTATGATAAAATGCTTACTACTTTAAATGAGAAAAAAGAAGAATATAAGCATACTTATACTTACATAGCTGATAATATAAAATGCAATGTTTCAACAGTATATAGATATTTTAAAGGCGAATTTTTCCCACCTATTGATAGACTAGTCGCTTTAGCTAATTTATATAATATGGAGCTTGATGTGTTGTGTGGTAAACTGTAAAATTTTACCTGTTTTCTTATTCGTAAAACAATGCTATAATAAAAACAACGAAAGGTCTATATTAGTTTATGAATAATAAGTATTTAGAATTGAAAGAAAAATTAACATCTCAAAGCAATATTGAATTACAAAAAAAGTTTTTTGAATTAGCACAAAAATTTACAGATCCAACTGATAAGGTTAAAAGTATATTAAATGATAATCTAGTTAATCAATTTGAAGAAACGAAAGATAACATTACTTTCGGAGTTTTTATTAAAAAACAAAATAATTCTTATTATGTATCTATAATTATTTTTGACACTGATTATACGTTTTCAAACCTGAACGCAAAAACTTATAACAATTTAGAAGAAGCAAACACCTATTTTTCTTCTTTAAAAGATTTAATAAAAAATAACGATCTTGAAAGTTTATCTGCTAGTTTATTAAAAAACTGTCAATGACGAGCAATAATTACACAATAGCACTTAAAACTATGATATAATTATATATATCAATGATATATGGTAGATAAATTTTACTTGTAATTATATATAGATGGTAGTATTAGTCTATAAACAGATTAGTTCTACCATTTTTCATTTGATAACGTGTTTATGAAATGGAGGTATATAATGCTTGTAAAAGAACAAACTGGGGTTATTGTTATTGATTTAAAGCCTATGCTCGAATTAAGAAATATGACACCATATAAATTAAGTCAACTCTCTGGAATTGATAAGGATACCATTTATAAATATGTTAATGGACAAGTTTTATATAGAGTTGATTTATTTAATCTCGCTAAAATCTGTCATATTCTTAAATGTGAATTACACCAAATTATGTGGTATGAAGAAAATGGTAAATAAATCATTTTATATTTTTATTATATTTATTTTATATTTTTTTTAGGTATTGGCTTTTATAAAATGCGTGGTACAATGTGTATAGTAGTAAAAACTATAAGCAAATGAGCCTATGCTTGTTGTTACGACTATTCCCTGTAAAATGGGAATAGTCTTTTTTACTACTTTGTGCTAACATATAAAGCAATTTAATTGTTTTATATGTTAGGGGGTGATTTGTGAATGCACTATTGCAAATTTTCAAGCGAACATAAGGGATACTTTCCCCCAAAATCCAAAAGTTACGGCAATAAAACATTTAACTTATCACTTAAACATAAGAGTAATAGCTTTTTTATCAACCGATAAACTGGCTGTTGCTCTTTTTTCATAGTTGGAGGGAATTGTTATGAATTACACACACATATTAACTGATTTTATGATTAAACAGTTTGATGTAAAAAAACTAGAAGAAATAGTAAAAGCCTTTTTGGAATTAGTAGAAACTGCAACCCTAATACTTGACGATAAAGATTACTATATCCGAATTACACCTACTTATGAAGTGGAACTTGCTGGTAAATCTAGTGTTCGTAATACTTGTAGTAAAATCGAAACATTTATGATTTATGAATATGATAGCAAAGATAAATTAAGGGATTTAATAGTAAAATATCCAAGTGCTTTAGAAAAACTTACTAAAGAAGAAAAGGAACTATTTATTCGTTGCTTTATGAATAAGGAAAAAAAGACTTATATACAAGAAGCTATGATTTTACATCAATACCAATATGATCGTTTAAAGAAAAGTGCTATTATCAAATTCTGTGTATTTTTAGGATTAGATAAATATATCAATAATTTTTAAAGGCTCATAAGGAGGTATATTATGACTTAATTCTGCACTTTTGACAAATGATTTAATAGATGTTATAGTGCTGGCAAGAGGTGGAAAAATATGTCTAGGAAGAAGATAATTTTAATTTCATTACTTGCTATTACTGTTATAGTTTCTAATTTTGTCGCTTTTCATTTTTTTAGTAACGATAGTAGCTCAAAAGTTGATACATCTAAACAACTTAAAACTAATATAAAAGAAGAAGAAAAGAAAGATAAAACGGATAACAAAGAAACAGAAAAAGAAGAAACTAATTCTGAAATAACAACTCCCCAAACTAATGAAACAGAAAAACAAAATATAGAAGAAACACCAAAAGAAAATCCAAATAATAATGTTCATACAACACCACAGCCACAAACTCCAAGCAATAATCAAACAACTACAAAACAGCCTACTACTCCACCAAAAGTAGTAGAAACACCAAGCTGTACTCCAAAATTATTTTATGTTGTTTTTAGAGCTGACTTTGACAGTTTAGATAAGTTAAAGGCTACAGCTGAACAGTATAAAGAAATCTACGGTTTTACTGGTTATGAATATATGAGTGCAACTGATGACTGTGGTGATACTTATTATCAATTAACAATGAGAACAAAAGATGATAAACTTGTTGAATATTCGGATATTCCAAAGCCTTAACAGGCTTTTTTCTTTTGGCTAAAATTAAGGAGGAATTTATTATATGAAGAATTTAAAAAAGAAAATAATTAATGGCTTTCTTCTACTTTTAGTTGGTGTATCATGTATTCCTAGTATAACAGTACAAGCTAAAACATATAATGATACATTTAATGAAAAATCCCAGTATATTAAGGGTGATTATATTCTTAAAGTAAAAGGAAGTACGAGAAAATATCAACAAATGACCGTTATTACAAGGAATAGCGACAATCAGTTTGTCTATTGTATCGAGCCAGGCACTCCAATAGCTAGTGGCTCTACTATCTATCAGGGGCAAGACTTCAATCAGTCTTATATTGCTAATATAACAAATGAGCAATGGCGAAGAATTAGTTTACTTGCATACTACGGTTACGGATATGCTAATCATACCGATATTAAATGGTATTCTGTAACCCAGTTCCTTATTTGGCAAACAGTCCCACACGGATACGACATTTATTTTACAGATAAATTGGACGGAAACCGTATTACAAAATATACTGATGAAATTAATGAGTTAAATCGTTTAGTTGCTGAACACGATATTACTCCTAGATTTAATCAAGATACTATTGACATGACTATCGGCGAAACAATAGAATTAACCGATGCTAATAATGTCTTAAATAAATTTGAAATTAAAAGTACTGATGGTGTAAGTGCTAGTATTAATGGTAATAAATTAAGTATTACTGCTAATGAAGTTGGTAACGGTAATATTACTATTACTAAAAGAGATAAAAATATGTCTAGTCCTGCTATCGTGTATGTTCACCCAAAAAGTCAAGATTTAATGTCAAGAGGATATTACGATCCTATTGATAGAGATTTAAAAATAAATATTGTTGGTGGTAAGGTGTCAGTAAAAAAAGTTGATGCTGACACAGGTTTAGGTATCGCACAAGGCGACGCTACCCTAGACGGAGCTATATTTGGTATTTATTCTATGGACGGTAAACGTGTCGGTCAAATAGAATCGGTTGGTGGCGAATATGTCATGAGTGATTATCTACCAAGTTTAGGTACTTTCTATTTACAAGAAGAAAAAGCATCTACTGGATACGAATTAAACGAAACAAAGTATTACTTTGAAATCACGAAAGATGACTTATATCCTCTTGTTGACGTAAGTGAGAAAGTTATAGAAAGAGATTTAAAAATATTTAAGGTTTACGCATCAGATCAAACTGGTTTCTTAACTGGCGAGGCTAACGTAACTTTTGATATTTATTTAAAATCTAGTGGCGAAAAAGTAACTAGTATTACTACTGATGAAAAGGGATATGCTACTGCAACACTTCCTTATGGTACATATACTATTAAACAAGTTACTAGTACTCAAGACCATGAATTTGTAAAGGATTTTGAAATTACAGTAAATGAAAGTTCTGACGATCCTATCTATAAATTGCTTGCAAATGCTGAAATTAAAGCTAAATTAAAAGTTGTAAAGGTAGATAAAGAAACAGGTAATATCATTGCTAGAAGTGGTATTAAATTCAAAATATTTGATGTAGATAATAATGAGTATGTATGTCAAACTACTGATAAAGTACAATGTGAATTTATGACTAATGAAGATGGTATTTTAATGACACCACTTCCTTTAAGTTCTGGTACTTATAAACTTGAAGAAGTAGATCAAGCACTAGACGGCTATCTATGGAATAAACAGTCTAAAGAATTTACTATTGGCGAGGATTCAGAATTAATTACTGATCCTACTTATGGAGTTATCTTTGAAACACAATTTGAAAATGAACAAGTCAAAGGACAAGTTGAAATTTTTAAAAATGGCGAGAAAGTTGTTTTTGAAAACGGAAGTTATCACTATGAGAAAATTAAACTTGACGGTGCTGTTTTTGAATTAAGAGCTAGTGAAGATATTATCGCTGGTGGTAAAAAATACTACTCTAAAGGCGAATTAATCGCTACATTAACTACTGATGAAAAGGGATATGCTTCTTTAGGCGATATGCTATTACCTTTAGGAAAATACAACCTAAAAGAAGTTAAATCTAATCATAATAACATTATTGATCCTAACACTTATGAATTTGAATTAAAATATAAAGACCAATATACTGGTGTAGTATATCAAACATTTACTTTAAATAATGAATATAGCAAAGGTACTTTAGAATTTACTAAAACCGACCTTTCTACTGGCGAGCCACTTCCTAATACTAAAATAGAAATATTTAAAGAAGATGGTACAAAGGTATTCGAGGGCTATACTGACAAAGACGGTAAAATTATTATAGATGATATGCCTATCGGAAAATACTATCTAATTGAAAGTGAAGCACCAGAGGGCTATATCTTAAATACTGAAAAACAATTCTTTGAAATTACAGAGGACGGTCAAATTATTAAATCAACTATGACTAATGAAAAAGAAATTGAAGTACCTAATACTGGAGTAAATGCTATTGATATTACTTACGTTTTAGGTGGTCTTGCTATTCTAGGTGGAATTGGAGCAATCATATATGAAAAAAAGAAAAATAAAAAATAGAAAGTTGAGCCGAGTTTTTATTATCGGCTCTCTTTTCATATTATTAGGTATTACACTTATATCTTTAAAAATCTATTCTAATTATTATTTAGATAAACAAGAAGATAAAGCTATCCAAGAATATTTAGATTATAAACCTGATACTACGGTTAAGGTTGATAATTCTACTACCACTATTAAAGAGGAAAAAGAAACAGTAACTTATAACTATATTGCTGTACTTGATATTCCTAAAATCAATTTGAAACGTGGCTTATTTCCTATCAACGATAAAAATAATAATGTAGATAAAAACGTAGAGATATTACAAAATTCTGATATGCCAAATGTTACAAATGGTACACTAGCACTAGCTGGACACTCTGGTAATTCACGAATTGCTTATTTTCATAAGTTATACAAATTAAAAGAAAACGATCAAGTATATATCTACTATCAAAATGAAAAATATATTTATCAAGTTTCAAAAATTGAACGACAAGATAAAGACGGTACTATTAGTTTTACAAAAACAAAAGATACTACCGAATTAATACTAACTACTTGCGACCAACAAAATAAAGGTAAACAAATAGTAGTTGTCGCTAAACTAGTAGATAAAATCCCCTACTGAAAGGAGGAGCTATATTGAGAAAAAAACAATTTGATAAAGACTTCGAGTTTGTTTTGAATAAGAAACAGAAAAATCATTTAATAGACAAATCAAATGCTCTTACTGTTAGTGGAGCTGAATACATAAGGCTCTTAATTGAACAAGATATTTTATTAGAAGAACTAAAAACGACTAAAGAAAAATCAGTTGAATTAAGTAGTAAACTTCTTGCTGTTCAAGATAAGCTGAAACGTAAAGATAAACTTTAATGGCTGATAATCACAAATATTATTATTTAAAGCTAAAAGACAACTTTTTTGATAGTGAAGAACTAATTATACTTGAATCTCAAGAAAACGGTTACATCTATTCTAATATTCTCTTAAAGCTCTATCTTAAAAGTTTAAAAAATGATGGTCGATTACTTTTTAATAATAAAATCCCATATAATCCTAATTTAATTGCAAAAGTAATAAGACATAATTCAAATGACGTTGAAAAAGCCCTTAAAATTTTTGAGGCTCTTGGACTTATTGAAATCTTACAAAACGGTACTATTTATATGTCTGATATACAGTCATATATAGGTAAAAGTTCTACCGAAGCTGACCGTAAACGTGAATATCGCAAACGTATTGAAATGGAAAAAGGACAAATGTCCGTACATTGTCCCCTAGAGATAGAGAAAGAGTTAAAACTAGATATAGATTAGCCAATAAAAAAAGGAGTGATATATATTATAGATAATATAAAATTATTATATGGAGATAGTAATTTATTAATAAAAGATATTAAAGATAATTCTATCGATTTAATTATCATAGATCCACCATATTTATTAAATATGGACGGTGGTAAAAAAGGAAAAAGCAGGTTTGCTAAAACTCTATTATCATTAGAAAAAGAATTAACAGATGCTGACTTAATTGATAACTATGATTTATCCATATTAAATGAGTTTATTAGAATACAAGATAAAGTAAACATCTATATATGGTGTAATCTTGCTCAAATAAGACAGTATTTAGATTTTTTTATCGGCGAGCATAACTGTTCTTATGAAATTATAATTTGGAATAAAACTAATGCTATGCCACTTTTTAATAATAAATACCTTAATGATAAAGAATATTGTCTTTACTTTAGAAAACGTGGATACTGTAATCCTACTAATTACAAACTAGCTAAAACAGTTTATTATTTACCAACTACTCAAAAGGAAAAAAGACTATATAAACACCCCACAATTAAACCTTTAGAAATTATAGAATCGCTAGTATTAAATAGCTCTCGTGAAAACGAAACTATCCTAGACTGTTTTATGGGATCAGGTACTACTGGAGTAGCTGTTATTCGTGCTGGTGGTAATCGTAAATTTATCGGTATAGAAAAAAATAAAGATTATTTTTTAACAGCAAAGAAAAGAATTGAAGATACTTTAAAAGATAAGGAGGACAAGTTATGAATTTAACTAATAACTTTAAAAAAGAATTTGATAATTATGTTATGAGTGTTGCTAAAGAATACGACTGTGATTTGTCTAAAGATGATTTACAAATAATTTACGACAGTTTCTTTCACAAAGACGTAGGAATTATCCCACCAATGATTAGTAGTAAAGTTCAAGACTTTAAATATTATAAAGAACAAAACCTTACTAAAGATCAAGATATGGAAAAATAATGAATAAATATGCTAAAACACAATTTGATAAAATCAAAGAATTAAAAAAGCAAATTCCTACTTCTGATGATAAAGAACAATTAGAAAAGGATATTTTGTCTATTACCGAAGATTTAAAAAATAAAGCTATTGAATTATTTAATAATCCATCTAACATTAAATTATTTTTAGATAATATAGGAAAGTTTAATAATTATAGTCATAATAATATTTTATTAATATTCTTACAAAAACCTGATGCTACTTTTGTAGCCCCTTTTCAAACATATAAAAAATTAGGATATTCAGTTAAGAAACAACCTGATTCTATTTCTATTATTGTCCCTCGTTTTAGTACCATAGTACAAGATAACAGGGATAATACTTTAAAATACTATAATTCTCTATCTGATGAAGAAAAACAAATGTATAAAAATAAAAATAATGACACTTTTACATTTCATCATAAAAAACTATCATATTTTTCATTAGGTACTGTTTTTGATATATCTGATAGTACTATGCCTTATGAAGATATTAAAGAAAAATTACACCCTAAAGTTGATAATGAAAATGCAAAAGAATATCTTAATACCCTAGAGGAGCTAGTTAAAGATAATGGCTTTAATTTGAAATATAAAACTGGTATTAAAGAAGATGGATACTGTAATTTTCAAGAGAAAGAAATAGTTATAAATTCTAATCAAACTAATCTTGTAAAATTTAAAACCTTACTTCACGAATTTGCTCACTCTCTAGCTCATACTAATTTAGAAAAAAATTATAAAGAATATCAAAACAATAGAAATAAATATGAAATCGAAGCCGAATCGATCGCTTATGTTGTATCAAATTACTTTAATCTTAATGTGCCTGAATTTAGCGAAACATATCTTTACAGTTGGTCGAGAAATAAAGACTTTAAAGAAATAGATTCATCTTTAGAAACAATTTGTAATTATAGTCAAATGATTATTAGCAAAATCAATGATAAAATGAAAGATAAAGATTTAGATTATTCTATTCAAAATTCAAACGAAGTGGCTATCTAAATATCTATATCTATGGTATAATTATCTAAACGACAAATAGTAATTTGTTGAGGAGGTCAATTATGAATAAGAAAAATGACACAATAACAAAAACAGTTAAAACTGGTATTACTTTTGGAAGTGCGTTAGCAATGGTTATCAGTTATGTAAATTGGCATTCAGTTGGTTGGGCAATTGTTCATGGATTAATGAGTTGGGTGTATGTCATTTACTATATAATTAGATATTAAATTACAATTTGTGATAGATTAGGAGGTGGAAAAATGTATAAAACAGTTGTTATAGAGTATTCACCAAAGGCAGATGATATGGCACAAAAAGTAGAAGAAAAAGCAAATGAAATGTTACAAGATGGTTATGAGCTAGTTACTATGTCAATTACAGGAACAGCAAAAGCAATTTTAGTATTTAAAAAAGGTTTGAAAAAAAGTTTTATATAAATTACAATTTTATAGTTATTGATTTATAGTAATTTACCGAAAAGATTGTCAGTAATGACAGTCTTTTTTGTACG
>CALVVS010000010.1 GCA_944363925.1 uncultured Bacilli bacterium
TAGTCTAAGTCAATTTACCTAAATTGGTTCTTTTTTATCCTTCAATTTGCCAAATTGATAGTTTTTTAATTTTTTTGAAAAAGGCTGCTTTTTAGGCAGCCTATCTATATTGAAACGCTAACGCATTAGCGGACAGTTTTGATGGTGAGATTTTTTAGGTTTATTTTTATCGCACCATCATTTTTAGTAGTAAAAATTTTACTATTTTTTAAGGTTTGTAAAGTTATTTGGTGGGGGTGACCATACACATTGTTTTTTCCGGCAGAAATTAAAGATATCTTAGGAGATACTTTATTTATAAATTCTTTTGACGTACTAGTGTTTGAACCATGATGTCCTACTTTTAATATATCCATTTTAGGCAAATTATATGTATTTAACAAATATTTTTCGGTTTCTTTTGAAGCATCTCCCATTAATAATATATTCTGATTTTCTATTTTCGTATAAATAATAAGACTATCATCGTTTTCATCATGGTTATTTAAGTTATTTAAAAAATTTAATTTTACATTACTTATTTTTATGCTACCTTTAGAAATATTGATAGCTTTTTTATTAAAGTTTTTGACTATTTTATTTTCTAGAGCATTATTTTCTTTATTTAAGATTAAATTATTTATTTTAAAATTTTTTATTAGATTTAAAGCCATCCCAGCATGATCAAAATCACCATGCGTTAATATTAAATAGTCTAAGTGGTTAATACCTTCTGATTTTAAATAAGGGATAGTAATGTTTTTGGCAATATCATATGGCTCTTGGCCTTTATAGTTTTGTGTTCCACCGGTATCAATTAAGATATTTCCCTGATTATGTTTGAGTTTGATTAAAATAGAGTCGCCTTGCCCGACATCTAGCATGGTGATGGACGAATTTGGGTTAAAATAATTTATATTATGATGGATAATTAGGATAATAAAGAAGATTATGAGATAGTTTTGTTTTTTGGACCATTTATATAAGATAAAGGTTATTAAAAGATAATATCCGGCAAAGGCAACAATATTAATATGGCAAAGAGTGAGATTTAAAAAGCTGATTTTAGAGATGTTCAAAGAGGCATTTTCCATTATTTGGATTAAAATAAATAAAAGGTTATCTAATGGTTTGAAAATGAAGGTTAAGAGGGCGAAAGGATAGATAATGAAGGTCATAATGGGAACAAAATAGAGATTTATAAGTGGTGATAGTAAGTTTAGCTGAAAGAAATTATTTATTAATATAGGAGCGCTTGCTAGAAAGGCAATTAACGATATGGCTAGATTTTTAGAAAAATAGCTTCTTTTTTGACTAATTATTTTTGAAAAGGCTATTAAGTAAAAGGTTATAACAAATGATAGAAGAAAGCCCAAGTTATAGATATAAAATGGGTTATATATTAATAAAATTGCGCAGGTGATGACAAGTAAGGTTAAGGTATCTACCTTTAATTCAAACTGTTTATTAATAGTTATAATGATAAAGAAAATTGTGGCTCTTAAAATAGAGGCTTGAAAGTTTGTTATAAAAAGATAAAAAATAAGGATTAGGATGGTTAAAAAATACGATATATTTTTAGTAAAGATTTTATTTAAAAGAAAAAGGAGCAGGCAAGAAAACATGGTTATTTGGGCTCCTGATATTGCTAGCAGATGGCTAATACCATTTATTTGATAGCTATTTTTGACATTATCATTTATGTTATTATCATTACCTAAGACTAAGGCGTTTAGATATGTTTTTGTTTTGAATTTTTTAGTATGGTTATATAAACTATTTTTGATTTGATAAAATATGTTTGTCTTATGGCTTACTATTTCTAATTTAGTGGCTAGAAAAGTATAGTTTATTTTTTCTGAGAGAAGATAGTTTTGATAGTTAAAAAGATTAAAGTTAGTGTTTGGATTTGGAATTTTTATTTCACCAGTTGCTTTAATTTTTTGGCCAAATTTACAGCTTAAGTTATCATAATAAGTGATTAAAATGTTTTCTTTACCTTTTATTTTGAAGACGGTTTTATTATCATCTACTTGGCAATCATAAATATAGCCTTCGATTTGTTTATCATTTATAGAGTATTTACTAGCAGGTTTATTATTTATAGAAAATATTATATAGATGATGAGAAAAATACTAAGTGGTAATATTATTTTTAATTTTTTCATAGATGCTGTCACCAATACCTGAGACGTTTTTAATATCTTCTATTTGTTTAAAATTTCCATTTTTTTCACGATAATCGATGATGGCTTTAGCTTTGGCCTCGCCTATTCCATCTAATGTTTGGAGCTCAGCGCTAGTTGCTTCATTGATGTTAATTTTGCCAGAAGGAGTTATGGTTTCATTAGTATCTTTTTTGTTTTTATTATTATCTAATTTAGCTTTTTCATCTTCTTCTTGGATGCAAGCATCGTTACATGGTGGACATTCGATTTTAGGTTCGTTCATCTTTTCAATTTCGGTTTTGGAATAGACGATGATGACCATTTCATCTTCTAATTTTTTACTTAAGTTTATGTTGCTAGTATCGCTAGTTTTGGTTAAACCACCAGCTTTATTTATGGCATCTAAAACAGTATTTTGCTCAGTTAATTCATAGACGCCAGGTGTATTTACTTCACCTTTAACATCAACTATTACTTTATTATTAGTTTCTTTAGGAGGTTGCTCTTCTTTTTCGGTTATTTCCGGTTTTGTTTCAACTTCGCTTTCGGTATCTTTTTCCATACTATATGTATCATAAATAGTAAAAACTGTAAAAATTGCAAATATGATAATAAAAATTTTTCCTTTATGTTTTTTTAATAATTTCATTATTTTTCACCTCTATATATAAACATACGACAAAAAAATAAAAATTCCTTTTATTTTTTAGGAATTTTTATTGTTTTATTTTTGGATTCAATACATATTCTTTGAACGATGGCTAATGAGGCAATTAATGATAAAACGAAACTACCACCATAACTTAGGAACGGAAGTGGAACTCCGGTTAAAGGAATTAGGCCAAACATACCACCTAAGTTAATAAAGATATGAATAAATATATAGCTGACAATACCGATACATATATATCTTCCTCTTAGGGTTGAGGCTCTTGCACCAATAACGGATATTCGGTAAAGAACAACTCCATATAGTAAGAAGATAAAGATTGTACGATAAATGCCATATTCTTCGGCAATAATAGCAAAAGCTGAGTCCGTATGAGGCTCTGGAATATAAGAATATTTTTGTTTACTTTTACCAATGCCAAGTCCCCAAAGTCCACCATCATTGATAGCTATATAACTATTACAGACTTGGTATCCACCATTTTCATAGTTACCGCAGGGGTCTAAGAAGGAGGTAAATCTACTTATTCTAGCATCATTTAATATATACCCTTGTTTTAGGTATATGACCAACAAAGCAAGGGCGCCTAAGATAATCATTAATATAAAGGTTTTAATTTTATCGATTTTTAAAATAGGACTAGCTAAAAACATCATACCAACGATAAATAAAGTTATGAGAAATGTTCCAAAGTCTTTTTGAAGGACAATAATGGCTGGAATAATTAAAGCTATTAAAAGCATTGTGGCAATGATATCATAATGTTTTATATTAACGGTTCTTAGTTTTCGATAGTTTTTTTCAAACAGAATTGCCAGCATGGCAATAATGATTGGCTTTGAAAATTCACTTGGCTGCAATTTTATTATTTTGAGATCTATCCAGTTTTTAGAACCTGATAGTTCTTCAAAGGTTAAGGCCCAAAGATTTAAAAAGATGACGGCGACAAATAAAACTGGGACAATTATCTTATAATATTTTGTATCTGTTTTGATGATAATGGCTCCGGCTATGAGGCCTATAACAATGAAAGCTAGTTGTCTATAAAAATAGTAATATATTGAAACGTCATAATTTACAACAGCAGCTCTTGATGAGGCTGTAACAATGTTTAAAAGGCCAAAGATAAACAAGGCTGCAGAGGCGATTAATAATGGTTTATCTAAGTCTTTTAAAAGTTTGAACAAAGATTTTTCTTTCATGTCTCGCCTCCTATTCTTATATAATCATAGCATATTCTTACATTTTTGACTAGATGATGTTTTTTAAAATATAAAATTAGGTATTTCTAATATACGGTTTTTTACTTTATCATAAACTATATTAGAATAGATAGGAGGTATTATATGTATTACTATGGTGGGTATCAAGGCTATGGCTGCCCTTCTTATGGTGGTGGCTATGGCGGTGGATACGGAACAGGCTATGGCGCAGCAATTATTTTAGTTCTATTTATTTTACTTGTAATAATTATCGGAGCTAGAGCTTGGTGTAATAACTAAAAATAAGGTCATTGGACCTTTTTTTCTTTATACATTTGTATTTTATTTAAAATATCTTGTCTAAGAAAATTGGTTTCTTTTATTTTTTGTAAATCTAATATATCTTTTTTTCTACCAGCTTTTTCTTTAGACATTTTAATAAATTCTAGAGACATTGTATGATATATTTTGTTATCTGATGATTGATATTTCATAAGATAATCCGTTATATTTTCTACTTGAATTGTTTTAGTTTTAAAAGTTTTTGTTTGAGCATCATATGAATATTGATAAATTATTTTATTTTTGATAATAAAAGGATATATTCCTACTTTAATATTATTTATAAAAATTTCAAATCCATAGTCTTTGTTTTTAAATTTAAACTATCTAGCTGTTTTTGATATACGCTATATTTTTGAGCTAGAGTTCTAAGGGTATTCATATCTTTTATATCACATATTAAGTCGATATCACTATGAAGACGGTTAGAGTCTTGATTTAGCAATAAATATGGTACTATACCACCAGCAATATATAGTTTTACATTTATATTTGATGTTTCTTTTTCTATTTTATCCAATACTTTTTTTATTTGAGTTAATGTGTATTTTTCCATTTATTATCACCTAAATTTATTATACCATGAAATATCATAAGTGACTTATTTTCATATGATTTTTAACTTTTTATAGTGATAATTCATATGGGTCATTTTGGGTGCCTGTGCCTCCAGTGATTTTGACCTCAGAGCTTAGATAGACGGCTGGTCGGACCGCAATGCCGGCATAGACGCCGTTGGTGAAGTTGCCGACATTGCCGTCGGAATCCACATAAAACGCATAGCTAGAGATGCCAGCAAAAGGCGACAAAGTCCACCAATAAGATACACTAGTTGTATCCATCCATCCTGTATTTACACAACTACTATAATTATCATTATTTAAACTAAATGAACCACAGCTATTTTTATTACTATTACTCCTTATATACTCTGATACGGTTGCTAAAGCAACTTTGCCGTTCCATTTTGTTCCATTTTCATTAGTTATTTGATCTGCTAAATCATCATTATCATTTGTTACGGCACCTATACTCCAATCTTTGGCAACAATTTGACTTTGGGCTGTTGAATTTAATTCATTATAATACGTTCCATTTAAGTATGTATTTAAACTGGCTGGCCTTGCCCAATTATTCTTGCCAGAGCTATCCCATACTATATTACCTATACTTTCATTTTTCATTATCTTTATTGTTCCATCTGGCTCTATTGATATTATGCGCCAGCCGGCTTGTTCATTATTAAAGGTTACATAATTATTTGGATTTCCACCTTTATAAAAATATCTACCATCCTCATATTCATCTTCATATAATCCATCTCCCGATGTTACTATATCAGTATTATCTAATATTGTATCTCCTGCTTTAGGTGGAAAACATACTCCATATAGTTCATCTATAGCTCCTTGCACATCAGTACTTGAAAGACCACTTTCAGTATTATCATATGTCACATCATTTGAAGGGAAATATGTCGCGGCTATTACGCTTATTGTACATGCTGATATTATTCCTAATAAAAAGCCTGGCAAATATCATTTAAAGAAATCTTTTATTTTTTTCATTAATTAACCCTCCTTTACTTTATATATGAAGTATAACATATTTTTAATATCTTGTTAAGATATATCTTAATAATTTTTAATGGTATTAAGTTCTTTACACTTTAACTTTATAATTTATATATAATTAAGTTTTGTCTTAAACATGTAAAGGTAGAGTGATATAATGAAAGCAATGGAATTAGTTGGTTTAAATACTAAATGGTATAGGTATCAAAATAGGCTTACGCAAGAACAATTTGCGAATAAGACGAAGTTTAAAATGGCCTATATTAGTACTATTGAAAATGGTGATGCGAATTTAACTTGTAAGAATATAGATAATATTGCCAAAACATTTGGGATAAGTGTTGATTTACTGTTTAACGAAGCGACAGCCAAGTCAGCTAGAAATTTACCTAAACGCGTTGATTTATATAAAAATTAAGGCTTTTTTTATTTTGACATTTTTTTATTATAAGTTTATAATACTCTTTGCTTTTTAGATGTAAATAATTAATGTTTTTTATTTATTTACTGACAAATATGATAAAATAGATATATATGGAGGTGGAATATGTTTAAACCTTTAAAAATTTTAGATGAAAAGCACAAAATTCTTAGACAAAAAAGTAAGGAGGCCCAGCTTCCTTTATCTAAAGAAGACAAAAAAACAATTGATCAAATAATTAAGCATTTAACATATAGTCAAATAGAGAAATATGCGGAAAAATATGATTTAAGGCCTGGTATGGGACTTGCCTTCCCACAGCTTGGGGAACTTAAGAGAATAATTGTTATTGTGCATGAATACGAAGATGAGAAGTTTAGAAACTATGTGATAGTTAATCCCAAAATAATTAGCCACTCTGAGGAAAAAGTGGCTTTAGAAACTGGCGAGGGATGCCTTAGTGTAAACCGTGAAGTTGAAGGACATGTTCCTAGATATGCGAGAGTGACAATTACTGGTTATGATCCTGACGGTGAGAAAATAACAATCAGGGCTAGAGAAGATTTGGCGGTAGCTTTCCAACACGAGGTCGATCATTTGGACGGAATTTTATTTTTTGACAGAATTGATAAAAAGAAACCATTTTTTAATGAAAATGAAATTAGGTTAATTTAGGGGTGATTTATTTGAAAAAAATAATTGCGAAATACATTATATTAATTGTTTTTACTTTTGCTATTTCAATATTTATATACGAATATATAATGGAAAATAAGCCTATTGATACAGAAAATGATATATTTGCTATGCAAAATCAAAGTGAGGTTCAGTATTTAAGCAATACTAATTATACAATTGATAATCCAAATGTTATTTTAAATCCATATGGTAATTCACCACTTTCGGCTTTAATAGTTTTTCAAACTAAAGATTTAACGACTTCAACTGTAACAATTAAGGGGAAAGATGGTGCTAATGATTTAAAACACACTTTTACACCGGCGAAAGTACATATTTTACCTATTTATGGACTTTATGCAGGCTATGATAACAAGGTTATTATTGAGGCTAGTGGTAAACTTACGGAAATTACGATTACAACCGCTCCTTTGCCTGATGATTTTTCAAAAGTAACTGATTTATCTAATGCAAATTTTGATACTGATGAATTTTATTTTACAACGCCGGAAGAAATTGGCTACACAGCAGCTTATGACCAAAATGGCGAGGTTAGATGGTATTTAATTGGCGATTACAAATGGGATATTCAAAGACTAAATAATGGACATATTTTACTTAGTAGTGATAAAATATTAAGGAAAAATTACAGTATTGGTTTAATTGAAATGGATTTACTTGGAAAGATTTATTACGAGTATACTGTACCTGGCGGATATCATCATGACGTATATGAACTTAATAATGGCAATTTACTTTTAGCTTCCAACAAATTAGGAAGGTCTACTGTAGAAGATGTGGCAGTGGAAATTGACAGAGCTAGCGGTAATATTGTTAAGGAAATAGATTTATATAAAATTTTACCGGGTAAGAAAAATGGTAATTGGTTTGGTATGAATTCAGTAAATTACGATATTAGTACTAATTCAATTACAATATCTGGATATAATGGCAATATGATTGTTAATTTAGACTACCCTACTTTAGATATAAATTGGATTATTGCAGATGAAGATAAAGTTTCTGATGATTATAAGTCATATTTATTAAGAGCTGATGGTGATATTGATTATCCAAATAAGCCAGAATCAGTTAATTTACTAAACGATAATAAAATGGTGTTTGCGAGTGAAATTAATGGTAAAAAACATTTACTTACTTACAGGATTGATTATACTAATAGAACAGTTAAAGAACTTGATGATTATGAATTACCAACTAATGAGGAGACATATCTGGAGATTTTAGGTGAAGATGATTTTATAATTACTCAAGGTCATACGCTTATGGAAATTCAAAATAGTAAAAAAGTTATTAGTATGAATGTTAATTCGACTTTATATAATACCAAAAAAATGAGCTTATATGCCAATGATGTTTATACTGGAGTATATGGTGTAAGGCTTGGTAGTTTAGGCGAATCTAAAGTGATCGATAATTTTTTACTTTTAAGCGCAAAGAGTGATGATGAGATTTTAGATAAATACAATATATCGCTTTACAAAGATGTATATGGTCTAAAAGTAAGTGGAACTTTTAAAGAAAGTGACGATGTTCAAATAGTTTTAGATAATGTTTTAGACAAGAAAACTTACAGTTTATTAACACCTGAGAATTCTAACAAAAAGGTTGTTGCATCACGTTATATTAGTGAAGATGGTATTAAAGGTAAATATTATATATATTTGAAAGTTAATGGGACTATTTACAAGTTACATAAATTTGTTAATTTTTATTAGAAAAAACGTTAGATCTATTTCTAACGTTTTATTGATAGGCTTCATAACCATCGGTTTGATAATTAGTGCCACATTTTAAAAATGGTTTATATGAGATTTTAGCGCCATCTTGAATAAATTCAACATAACCTGTACACTCAGTATTTTTATCATTGGGGTCTATTAGTTTTTCTAAGTATTTTTCTTTTCTTAGCATAGAATAACTTAATTCCCAAACTGCAGTTTCACTTGAGTTACCGGAATATGTATCATTTTGATATCTTTCAGCGGCTTGTTTTAATTCATCTTCTAAATCCTTATAAGTAATTTTTTCTTTTTCAGGTTCAGACTGCATTTCAGCGTTTGGAACAATACTTTGGTATATTGAAGAGATAATTAATATACATATAAAACCAACGGCAAAGATGATAACAAATTCTTTTAAACCAAATCCTTTTTGATTCATATTCTTTTACCTTTCATTTTATCAATATTAAATCTATATAAAGTTCCTGGTCTACCGCTAGCTTTAGCTTGTTTAAAACCAGTGTCAACAACTAAGTCTTGATTTACAAATTTTTTATGAAAGTTTCTTCGGTCAATTGGTTTATTCAAGACATATTCATAAAAGTTTTGAAGTTCTGGCAATGTAAAATCGCTTGGGAAGAATTTGATAAGTATATCATCATAATTTGTTGTAATTTTTTTTCTAAGTTCAGTTATAACTTCGTTTATTATCTGTTCATGATCAAAACCTAATTTTGGAAGTTCATCAATTTGAAACCAAGCATTATCACTAGTATTTTGCTTAATATCAGTTAAAGTTTTATCGGTAATAGCTATAAAAGAGCTGGCAATTACCCTTTCATTTTTTAGACGATTAAGATTACTAAAAGTTCTAGTTTGAAAGATTGTTCCTTTATCAAGTCCAGTAGCCTTTTTATAAATATTCTCAGCATTTTGTTCGAGTGTTGTCTCATTATCTAAAGTACTACCTGGAATAATCCAATAACCTTTATAAGGTTCATTTTTCTTTTTTTCAAGATATATTTTTAGTTTTCCCTCATCAGCTGATAGAATAAGTAATAATGTTTCAATAACATTATAATAAGATTTTTCCATAAAATCACCCTTTGCGTAAAAATTTACGCATTATTATATATCTCTTTTAAATAATTGTCAATTTGAGCTAATTTTGGGTATTTTTTATTTTATCATAGGTGATAGCTACCGCATATTTAAAATTATGGTTGGCTTCTATTTTCATCATTAAATCATTGTATTCTTCATTTTCTATTGGGTATGAAAAAATACATAAATCTTCGGCTTCAACATTTTTTTTGGTTCTTAAGGCTGCTTCTAATACAGCTATATCAGAGGTTATTTTGTCATACTTATCAGTATTTTTATAGGCTAATATGGCTTTTATCATTATAAAAGTTATGATACTATGATCATATTCTTTTTCAAAATATTCATCTAATAATTTTACTTGTTCACGGTAATCGTTAGTATTACTTAGGCATGAGTAATCTTTTTTATATAATAGCATTACTAATTTTACTAAGTCATATTTTTGAAATTTTTGTTTATGTATAGTATAGTTTATGGCTTCATCTACAATATCATATACTGGATTTTCTAATTCTAATTTTAGTTTTAAATTTAAGATTTGTTCATCAGTCATGTTTTATCCCCTTTTCTACTATATAATATTATAGCAAAAAATAAGCTGAAAAAAAAGAGCGATTGCTCTTATGGTTCTATATTTTTCATGGTATTTGAGTTAGCGCTAATTTCAACATTAACATTATTTAGTTTATCATAATTATATATTTTACCGTCTTTTAGGTTGTCAATGAAGTCGTTATAACGCTTTTTCTCACTATTATAATCACTATTATACTCATAGCTAAAGGAAATATAATTATATGGCTTTTTACACAAATGTTTTTCGTTTGGACTTTCACATGCATAGCTTTGGAAATGATAATTTGGTTCGTTATATATTTCAATTTTGTCACTATCTTGATAATATGTATAGGTTATTTTAAAGGTATTATCTGGCAATGTTTCGTCAACTTTTTTGGTCAAGTCACCATTTAGATTAAAGTTAATATAAATATTTTTATCGGTATTAAATGTTTGGGTTTCGGTTTTGGTTTGAAAATTATCTGATGGTTTATTTATGTATTCAATACTTGTTATCATGTCTATAAAGAACATAGCTCCAAAAATACTAACGGCAAGACCTATAAAAAATGGAATAATTGACACTTTTCCTTTGGAAAATGTAAGATTATAAATTAAGATGGTGAACCATATGAATAAAGAGGAAATGCCTAATAATAATACAGTTAAACCAAAGAGGTTAATGCCTTTAATCCAGTAGAAGACCGTGACAAATAAACCAAAGATAACTAAAGCGTCAAGGAAAAATAATGGAAGTAGAATAAGGATAACAACCCATATTTTGACTATTAAGAGTAAAACTGAGCCAATAGTTGGGCCATTTTTATTATTTCTTTTTACTGGTCTACTATTTATTTTAGTTTCTTTTGTTTGGTTTGTTTCTTGATTTTTGATTTCTTGTGGCTCGGAATTTTTTTTGAAGTATTCTTTAAATAAAGCGACAATTATAAGCAAAGCAATACCGAGATAAAGGGCGATAAAAAGTAGTAAGATAAAGATTTTTACTAGGCCACTTATGGGCGTGAAAAATGTTTCGGCAAATGAGAAACCTAAATTTTTAAAAAATCTAAAAGGTATGGTTAATACGGCGAATATGATAAGGGTACAAAAGATTTTAATAATTATTTCAAAAGCTAAGTTAAGATTACTTTCAGCATCGTTTTCTTTGATATTATTGGCAAAATCTCTTGTCATATCAGCAAGTTTATTCGCACCTTTTTTAATCAATTTTTCGCCTTCTTCAGTAAATTTACCGAAATTGCTTTCTTTTTGATTATATTCAGTGTTAATTTTATAGGCATCTAATATCCCACTAACTAATTCATCTAAGTTGCCGAAATCTTTAACGGCATCTTCTTCAGTTTGACCATGTTTGACTTTTTCTTCGATAGTATCTTTATATTCATCGATGATGTCTTTTCGTTCTTGCTTATTTAATATGGATAATTCTTTTTCTAATTTTTCTAGAAACTCTTGTTTATTCATGTGCATCACTCTCCTTAATAAAGTTATTTACAGAATCGCTAAATTCGGTCCATGTTTCTTTTAACTGTTTTAATCTATTTTTACCAAGTACAGTTATTTTATAATATTTTCTAGATGGTCCTTCAGTTGATTCTTGCAGATATGTTTCAAAGTAATTTTCGTTGGTTAGTCTTTTTAGTAATGGATAGATTGTTCCTTCACCGACACCGACTACTTTAGAGACTTCTAGGACTAGTTCATAACCATACATGTCTCTTTTATTGACGGAGACTAAAACGATTAATTCTAAAACACCTTTTTTGAATTGTGAGTTCATAAATCACCTCTTTAAGTAGATTATATTCCAACTACCTTGCATTGTCAAGTACTAAATTATAAAAAGTAGTTAGGTTTTTGTCAATTAAAGGAAAAACAATTGAAAATAATGCTTATTTGTAGTATACTTATTTTAATAGGAGGCTATGAAAATGAACGATAAAGATTTTAATTCAATTGGTTTTAAATCTTCTTATGGCAATGATTATTTTAATGATAATCCAGAGATTAGAACAAACAAAAACATTGAAACTTTAGATAGACTTTTAAGTGAAGCAAATTATGGAGATGATGTGTCTGACTCTTTTAGTTTGGACAATCAATATAGTGATTTTGATGGTGATAAGTTAAATAGTTCATTTTCTAGTATGACTTCAAGCCCAGCTGAAGAAGATCCTTTAGAAAAAACAATGGATATTAGTAATGTTAGTTTACCTGAGATGAAAGAGCTGCAGGCTAAATTACATGAGATATATGATGATCCTAGTGATGAAGAGGTAAATGTTCAAGAAGGTCAAAATCAAAGTAAAGGAAAATCATTAGTTAAAGCTACTAAACAAGGAATTGCTTTTTCTAATGGTAATATGACAAGAACATTTTTGGACTGCGTAGTATTATGTTTTATTACGGCATCTATGGGATATGGTATGTTTATGTATATATTGACACACATTTAAGGCTTTGGCCTTTTTTTTATTTCTTTTTATTTTTTATTTACATATATTTTTACTAGAGGTGTGTTTAATGTTTGAGTTTTTAAAAAAGTTATTTAAAGATTTTTATCTTTTTACGGCTTCTTATTCAAATAATGTATTTCCGGATCCTTTATCTAAAGAAGATGAAGAGAAATACATTAAATTAGCAAATATGGGTGATAAGGATGCTAGAAACAAGTTAATCGAACACAATTTAAGGTTAGTCGCACATATTGTTAAGAAGTATGAACATGGATTAGAGATGAGTGATGATTTAATTAGTATTGGGACGATTGGGCTTATTAAAGGGGTCGATAGCTACTCTTTTAAGCATAAAACTAGACTGACAACTTACTGTGCGAGATGTATTGAAAATGAAATATTGATGTTTTTTAGGTCTGATAAGAAAAACAGTAAAAATATAAGTATTGATGAACCGATTGGTTTTGATAAAGAAGGAAATGCGATTACTCTTTTAGATATTTTAAAAACAGATAAACCTGATTTTGCTTTGGACTTACACGTGCAAGATAATATTAAGCTTTTAAAAAAATATTTTCAGGTTTTAACTGATAGAGAAAAAGAAATTATTATTAAAAGATATGGTTTAGATGGCAAAGATGAAATAACGCAAAAGGAAATTGCAAAAGAACTTGGAATTTCTAGAAGTTATGTTTCTAGGATTGAAAAAAGAGCTCTTACAAAGATGCTCAGGGAGTTTATTAAAGATAAAAAAGGTTAATTTTTTTCTCTGCCTAAAATTAAATCTATAGAAAAATTTGGATAAATTTTACTTAGATTAAACAAGAAACTAGTTGGGATTAAATAAATGGCATTTTCATAATGCGCATAAGCGGATTGGCTGGTGTTTATTACTTTAGCTACTTCACTTTGCGTTTTTTTGTTTTTTATGCGAATATTTCTAAGATTCTTCCCTACTACTTTCAAATCAATTTTAAGTGGTTTATATTTCTCATTATTATTGGTTAGACCGAATAAATAGTCTAAGCTTAAATTATAAGTATTGGCAAAGTCAATTAGTTTTTTTAATGGTATAGTATCTTTACCCGTTTCCCAGCCGGATACCGTCGAATATGTGACACCTAATATTTCAGCTATTTCTTTTTGTTTTAATTCTAAATTTTCCCTACAATATCTTAGGTTTTTTACTATCATAAATCATTTCACCAACATTATTTTGACATTCATTTGGGAAATTATAATATTTCTTGGGGAAATAGACTAAAAATATGTTATAATCATAATAGGAGGTATGAAAGAAGTATGAAATTAGTAAAAAAAGTATTTAAAAACAGGTTTTTTATATTTATAACTACGGCTTTGATATTTAGTGTGATTGGAGTATCAGCGGCAACTTATTTTCCTTCTGATGATGTAACATATGATAATACAGTAAGTGGGCTTTCTTCTACTGATGTACAAGGAGCGATTGATGAGCTATACGATGTTTGTTCTACACCTGTAACACCACTTATAACGGTAAATGATTTAATTAAAAATGTAGTTACGGTTGGCGATGGCCTATATAAAGATGAGTATGAAAATGGAAGATACTTTTATAGAGGAACAGACCCTGATAATTATATAACATTTAATGGAGAAAAGGCTGGCTGGCGAATATTATCTATTAATTCAAATGGGACGGTTAAAATTATTCGCTCTGATAGCATAGGAAATAGGCAATTTAACAATTCTTTTGGAGGCAATGATTGGTCCTCTTCTTCGCTCAAAACATACTTAAATGGCACATATTATAATTCTTTAACTGATAAAGATAAAATAGCAAGCTCAAGTTTTAGTGTCGGTGGTATTGATGATGAGTTTGATGGTTTAAGCACTATAGTCAGTTCAGAAAATAGTTCTAAATGGTCGGGAAAGGTAGGTTTAATAACCGTTTCCGAATATATAAGAGCAAATAATGATGAAACTTGTGACAATATATATGACCATAACAGCAATAATGATATATGTTTAAATTCAAATTGGATATATAATGACAACTCAAGCTTTTGGACTTTAACCCCAGATGATGGCAGTAGTAGAAGAAGGGTTTACTATATATATTATTTTATAGATGCTTGTTGTGACACAAATATTACTGATTCTCATCAAGTTAGACCTGCCGTTAATCTTATATCTAGTATTAAATTACGTGGGTTGGGGACGAAAGAAAATCCTTATACAATTGAAACCTAATAAATATGCGAAAAGAAGACTTTTGATTAGTCTTCTTTTTCATTTAATGTTTCTACTATCTCATGACATCTTGGACATAGATGGTCAGTTAAATCGATTTCATTAAAGTAATTCCAACATCTTTCACATCTTTCACCGTCGAATTTTTGAACTTGAACTTCGCAGTATTCATATTTTGGAAGTTCTTCGGCAGTTAAGATGACATCTGAGACAATTAATAATTGTTTTAAATTAGAAAGAATTGGTTTTAATGTTTCTTTATCTTCATCTCTTAATTTTAAGAATACTTTTGCTTCTAAAGATTTACCAATGATTTTTTCATTACGGGCTTCTTCTAGGGCTTTATAGACATCATTTTTGATACCGAAGAATAAGTCAAAGATTTCTTTTAGTTCGACTTCATTTTTGTAAGTTTTAACTTCTGGGAAGTTTTCTAAGTGAATACTTTTTTCTTTTTTACCTGGAAGTAATTGGTATACTTCTTCTGATGTATATGGTAAAATTGGAGCCATTAATTTAATTAAGGCAGTTAAAATTTCATATAAAACTGTTTGAACACTTCTTCTTACATAACTATCATCTTTTTCAATATATAAGATATCTTTAGTAAAGTCTAAATAGAAATTAGATAATGAATTAACATAGTTATTGATAATTTTATAGATTTCATCATAGTTATAGTTATCATATTCTTTGATTACTTTAGAGATAATTTCATTTAATTCAACTAACATATATTGGTCTATTTCTTTTAGTTTATCGTAATTTACTTTATCAGTATCTGGATTAAAATCAAATAAGTTTCCTAACATAAATCTATAAGTATTTCTAATTTTACGGTAAGATTCTTTGACTTGGGATAGTAATTCATCACTAAATCTAACATCTTCGGTATAGTCAACACTGGCAACCCAAAGTCTTAAAATATCGGCGCCTTGTTTTTTGACAACATCCATTGGGCTTACGACATTACCGATACTTTTACTCATTTTTAAACCTTTACCGTCTAAAACAAAGCCGGCTGAAACTAGTTCTTTATATGGGCTGTGACCACTATAGGCCATACTACAGATTAATGATGAATTAAACCAACCACGATACTGGTCTGACCCTTCTAGATAAACATCGGCTGGATATGGTAATTTTCTTTCTAGTAAAGTACCGGCCCAAGATGTTCCAGAATCAAACCAAACGTCCATGATATCAGTTTCTTTAGTAAAGTTACCGTTTGGACTAGCTGGATTTGTATATCCTTTTGGAAGTAAATCTTTGGCATCTTTTTCAAACCAAATATTTGAACCATATGTTCTAAATAGTGAGGCAACATGCATCATAACATCATAATCGACAATGGCTGAGCCATCTTCGTTATAGAAAATTGGAATTGGAACTCCCCACGCTCTTTGTCTAGAGATGCACCAGTCTCCCCTATCTTTAATCATGTTATAGATTCTAGTTTTACCCCAATCAGTATGGAATTTAACATTGGTATCTAATTCATTTAAAATTTCATCTCTTATTTTATCAACACTACAGAACCATTGTTTTGTAGCTCTAAAGATAATTGGTTTTTTAGTTCGCCAATCATGCGGATATGAGTGAGTTATTTTCTTTAATTTTAATAAATAACCATTTTCTTTTAGCCATTTTGGAATTTCTTTATTAGCTTCTTCAACTGAAAGGTCTTTAAAAATACCTGATTCTTCGTTTAAAATTCCTTGATCATTTACACCATTTACCATACCTAAATTATATTTTTTACCAATTAAGAAGTCATCTTCACCATATGAAGGAGCGGTATGAACAAGACCAGTTCCAGCATCTAAAGTGACATGAGAACCGGTAACAACTGGAGAGATTCTATCCATAAATGGATGAGCATATTTAATACCTTCAATATCACTTCCTTTAAAGGTTGATACTTTTCGATATTTTTCAAAGCCAAATTCGTTCATTAAATCTTTTAAAAGTTCTGTGGCAACAATATAATATTCTTCCCCTACTTTAACTTTAGAGTAGTCAAAGTCTGGTCCAACGCAAACACCTAAGTTACCTGGTAAGGTCCAAGGGGTTGTGGTCCAAATAACTAGTTTGTCTCCTTCTTTGACATATTTATTACCTTCTTTAACAGTAAAGGCTACGTAGATTGAAGGATCAGTTTTATCTTTATATTCGATTTCAGCTTCAGCTAAAGCGGTTTCACTACTTGGTGACCAATAAACTGGTTTTAGGCCTTGAAAAATTAGACCTTTTTCGGCCATTTTAGCAAATACTTCTATTTGTCTAGCTTCATATTCTTTATTTAAAGTAATATATGGATGGTCCCAGTCAGCTATAACATTTAATTTTTTAAAGTCTTCCATTTGAGTTTCAACTTGTTTTAAGGCATATTTTTTACAATATTCTCTAAATTCAGCGGTTGACATGCTTTTGCGGTCGACACCACTATTGGTAACAGCTTGTTCAATTGGAAGGCCGTGAGTGTCCCAGCCGGGAATATATTCAACATAATATCCTTCCATCATTTTGCAGCGATTGATAAAGTCTTTTAAGATTTTATTTAAAGAGTGACCTAGATGAATATTACCGTTGGCATATGGTGGGCCATCATGAAGAATAAATGGTTTATTGTTTTTATTTTTGTTTTTGATTAAGTTATATAAGTCCATTTCGTCCCATTCTTGGCGTTTTAGGACTTCATTTTCAGCTAAGTTACCGCGCATTTTAAATTCGGTTTTGGGCATTAATAATGTGTCTTTATAATCCATAAAATACATCTCCTTATTTTACTTTTATTTTGAATTAATTTTAATATTTGATTAAAGGCTATAATTTTGTCATTTATGACTTTTTCATCTGCACCATTATTAGTCAAAAATTCCATTATTTAACTCCTTTTTTTATTCCTTGACTACCATTATATTCACTTAAAATGTTTGATGTAAAGCTTGAAGTTTTACGTTTTTCATTTTTGTAATCTTTAATAGCTGATTTAATTATTTCATCAGTTAGAGTTTTATAATCTTTGCCTTTTGGTTTATATAAGTAAAAGGCAAGAGAACCTGGAATAGTATTTGGCTCGTTGACATAAATTTCGTTTGTTTTTTTATTTACAAGATAATCGATACGGCAAACACCTTTTAAGTTTAGAACTTTGAATACTTGTTTAGATATTTTGTATATCTGTTTTTCCATATCTTCTGAGATTTTAGCTGGTATTTCAAATTCACTTGTGGACATGGAATTTGGCATTTTAGGGCTTCCTTTAATCCCTTTGCCTTTACCACCACCTAAGTATTTATCTTCAAAGGTTAAAAGTTCATGTTTCATTTTCATTTCAGCAATTAAACTAGTTTCAGAATATTCATAGTTACCGCAGACAGCGCAGTTTAATTCTAGAAGATTAGGAATCATTTCTTCGACTATTATTTTCTTTTCGTATTCTATGGCTTCATCTATTTTAGCCTTTAATTCTTCTTCATTATGGGCAACGCCAATTCCAATGGTACTACCTAAATTAGCCGGCTTAACAATAACAGGATAATTCAAGGTTTCTATTTGCTTGATTATTTCATCTTTATTTAAAGCATATTCATAATCATAAAACCATATGTATTTAGGGGTTTTAATATTATTAGCTTCTAGTACTTGTTTTAAGACAACTTTATCTTGACCTAAAGCGGCTCCTAAGACTGATGGGCCGACAACAGGAAGACCTAGTGTTTCCAAGTAGCCTGACAGACTTCCGTCTTCAACTCCTTTACCATGAACTACTGGGAAGGCAACATCGATAGTGTTTATGCTACGTCCAAAAAGGCCTTTGATTTTTTGTAAAACGATGTCTTTTCCTTTACGGCAAATGGTTATTTCTTTAACATATTTTTTCATACTATCAAAATATTTAAAGGTTTCCATATCTCTTAGGGCATTACCGGTATAAAAATGACGGTCTTTACTAATATAGATAGGAATTATTTCATATTTTTCTTCATCAATATTTTCCATAGCTTGCAAGGCAGAGATGATACTTACTTCGTGTTCTACTGAATCACCACCAAAAAATACTCCAACTTTAATCATTATAAATCACTCCTTTATTTTTCATTAAATATATCTGGTAAATCATTTTCTAAAAGCACATAAGTTTCTTTTTCTTTTAAGGTTTGAATTAGTGGAAAGGCTTTTAGAACGTCATTTATGATGTGAATTTTTTTCTCATCATATTGTTTTTCTTTTAAACCTTCTAAAATCGGTTTTGTTTTTTCGGCACCTACTAGGATAACTTCGTCGGCGCTGGCGGCTATTTGCATGCCGAATTCTTTATTTTTTTGATATTCCTCATCGCCTAGTTCTATCATGCCTGGAGTTACGACGATATGTTTACCGGGCATCATTTTTAGAACATCAAGGGCCATTTTCGCGCCGGTTGGGTTAGAATTATAAGCATCGTCGATGATGTTTAAATCACCGTTTTTCTTTAATTCTAGACGATGTTCAACTGGTTTTACTTTGGCAACTCCAGCTTTAAGTTGATCTATGGTCATGCCAAATTCACGGCCTAAGGCAATAGCGGCTAAAATGTTATAAACATTAGCATAACCTAATAATTTAGTTGTAAATTTATATGGCGTGTCACTACCCTTAAAATAACAATCAAAGGTTGTGCCACTTGGACTTAAGGTTATGTTTTTAGCTCTAACGTCGACGTCAGCGTTTTCAATGCCTATCCATTTTATTTTACAGTTGTTTTTGATTTTATAGCTTCTTTGCCAATTATCATCACCATTTAATATACCAACACCATCACTTGGCAAGGCTTCGATTAATTCGAATTTGGTTTTTTGAATATTTTCTCTACTACCAAAGGTGGCTAAATGGGCAACGCCGATTTTGGTGATAATACCATATTTAGGATGAACTAAATCACAAAGTTCTTTAATATCCCCGCTTTGGCAAGCACCCATTTCAGCAATGAAGACATCGGTGAATTTATCTAAGTAGTTATTGATAGTAATCATTAAGCCAAATGGTGTATTGAAGTTTTTAGGGGTTGGCAAGGAATTATATTTTATATTTAAGATATCGTTTAAGATGTTTTTACTACTAGTTTTACCATAACTTCCAGTGATACCGATGACTTTTAAAGATTTCATACTTTTAATTTTGCGAGCGGCTTTAGCTTTAAAATAAAGACCTACTAGGCTTTCAATGGGGGTATTTATTAAAAGAGCAATTAATATATATAAATTATTTAAGTAAGCAAATAAGCCTAATATTAAATAAAAGTAAATTAGATTTTCTTCATTTACAAAGATGGACATAATAATTATTGGAAGTAAGATTACGATGGTGTTTGTGAAAACTAATCTTTTAACTCTAGCGGTATATTTGAGTGGTAATTTATTTTGTTCATGTTTTTGATTTAACAGCAAATTAACAGATAGAAATACATACAAGACGATAAAACATATCATTAGAAGTGTTTTATTAGTTATAGGTATAAAGATAATTAATAGAGCAAATAAAGCATTAAGGTTTTTAAATACTTTAGCTTTATTGTTATTTATCCATTTTAAATAGGTTTTTTTACGATTATATTTATTTTGCTGAAGCATGTGTATAGAATCTTTACTTCTTAATATGACATAGACAAAATAAACGATAACCGATATTAAGAATTCTTGGGTCATACTACTTCTCCTTTATAAAGTTTCTAATGATGGAAACTGTTTGATAGAGCCTTTCTAAATAAGCATAGTGGGTACACCCTTCATAAGGTATGACAGCGGCGTCTTTGATGAGGCTTTCAAGTTCATAGGCGTCTTCAATTGGTACGGCAGCATCATTGGTACCCCATATGATGATGGTTGGGCATTTGATTTTTTTGACGTTTTCAGTAATGTCAGTATTGACGTGTTTTACTAGTACTTTGCGCATCATGGGACTGGCATTACGATAGTCAGTAGAACCCATATGTTTTTTCATGGCCTCAGCTAGTTTATTTAAACCCGGAATTGTTTTTAATTTTTTTAGGGCTCTAACTTTTAGGCTATTAGAATTTTTCCTTATTTTAAATGGGCTAGCGAGTAAGATTAATTTTTTGACCTCAAAAGTACTGGCATAAAGCAAGCTTAATTTACCACCAAAAGAATGCCCAATTAAAATCGGATTTTGAATTTTTAGGCTTTCAAGTAACGCATGAATCATTGAAACAAAATCTTGCAAAGACCATATTTCTTTGGGTTCTTCACTTTTTCCATGTCCCGGAAGGTCAATGATTATCACATCATAATCGGTTAATCTATCCCCTACTGGTTTCATCATTTCGATATTTTGACCCCAACCATGAAGTAAAACGACTGCTTGTTTATTTGGATTACCATATCTTATATAATTTATATTAATATTTTTATAATTGAACATTTTTGTCACCTACATTTAATTATAGCATATCATTTACGTTTTAAGCAATAAAATCAAGTGTAAAGGCCGAAATTATTTGATTTTATATTTATAAAACCGCCCTATTTTAGGACGGTAGTTTTACAAATCTAAATGGTCTATGTCATCAATAATTTCAAGCTGGGATTCAATAATATTTTTAAGGCGATGTTTTAAGACATTAATATTTCTTTTCATAGCATCAGCATCGCTTTCAATTTTTTCAGCTTTCATTAGAGCGTCATTAACAATTCGGCTAGCATTTTTTTTGGCATCTTCTAAGATGATTTCACTTTCACGGTGAGCGGTTATTTTTAATTGATCAGATGTTTTTTGAGCCATCATGATAGCTCTATTTAAGGTGTTTTCCATCCTTTCATATTGTTCTAATTTTTCTTTAAGGCCATCTGCACTTTTAATATTTTCTTTTAGCTGTTTTATTTCTTCATTTTGACTTTCTATCAATTTATTTTTTTTATCGATATCAGCTATCATTTTTTCAACTCTTTTGATAACTTGATCTAGAAAGTTATTTACTTCATCGGGATCATAGCCCCTCATTACTCGTGTAAATTTTTCCATAAACCTTATTTCACCTCACCGTTTTGCCCTACATTATTTACCACTCAATATCTATATTATTATTATCGTGAATTCCTTTTCCTTCGGTATCGTTTGTGATTTTTCCTTGAACACTAACGTTATTTGGAGTACATAAGAAAATTCCTCCACCTATTTTTTGTAAGTCTCCACCTATTGCATAAATTGTTCCACTTAAGAAATCGACAATTCTTTTAGCTTGTTCAGGGGTTACTCTTTTTAAGTTGACAACAACTGTATTACGTTTTTTTAAATGGTCAGCTATTTGTTGGGATTCTGAATAAGCTCTTGGCTCTAATAGAATCATTTTAGCTCCACCTTCTTCAGTTAAAGCTTCTTCAGCTTTTAAATCATAGTACTGATCATTTGAAGGTGCGGAAAAGACATCTTCTTCTTCACCCATGATTTTTTTTATCAAACCCATATTTATCCTCCTTAGTTTAATACTTTTGCTATTAATAATTTTATCATAGATTTAGTAAAAAGAAAATGTTTTTTATTTTTCTTTTGTTATTTTGTGTAAAGTAAACCTTTAAATACGCTCTTTTTAGATAAAATTTTATTTTTTAAAGCATTTTATTTATTTTTTTGGTAAAATGTGGTTGAAGGATGATTTGTTTTATGAAGAAAAAAAGACGGAAAAAGAAAAGTAAAAGATTTATTTATATTATTTTGTTTATTGTATTGGTGGGTCTTGCCAGTTATTTTTTACTAAATGGTGATACTTTTTTAAATAAGGTTAATTATGATATTAGTGGGGATATTACTTATTATGATCGGTACGGAATTCACCTTAATTTTAAAGGTAAGTTTAGTTTAAACGAAGAATACAGTTTGCCAACTTTAGTTCTAAGTAATGGAACTTATGAACAAATTATTGATTGGAAACTTGAAAATGATGGCCATGATTATAGTTTTGAAACTAGTGAATATATAAATGATGGAGTTAATTTAGAAAAACTAAAGATTGGATCATATTATTTAATGATTAAGGTCAATCATTTGGAGGAAAGTGAATATTTTCCACTAGTTAATAAAACAGATTATGACGATATGGTTTATTACACTTTAACTAAAAATGGTTCAAATAAAAAAATAAATATGACATGGGATCGTTTTGAGGGACATGAGATTTTAGGATTTCATATAGAAAATACTAAGTTACCTGATGATGTTTATGATATTACGATTGATCCTGGTCATGATGGTAATGATGCAGGTACGATTGTCTGTGCGAACGGCGAAGTTCCAAATAAGGCGGGCAAATGTGCGACTAGTAAGGCTTATAAAGAGTCTGATATAAATTTTACTGTTTCTAAGGCTTTGAAAGATGAGTTAGAGAAGTTAGGTTATAAGGTTAAACTTACTAGGGATAGTAAGGAGGATACTTTACCAACTTATGGCAAAATGGGAAGTGGAACAACAGCTAATGCGACAAAGTCTAAGTTCAATTTTGCACTTCATCATAATTCATCTAATGTACCTGGTGGTATGTCTAGTACTTATGGTTTAGAGGTTTATGTAGCTGGGAATAGTAAGTTTGATTTAGCTAGATTACTAGTGGATAATGTATGTAAATATGGCGATACTTCTACTTCAACTAAAAAAGAATTCAAGGTGGAAAATGGAATTTATCAAAGATTTTTCGATGATGGAGTTACACCTTATTATTATATGATCAGAGAAGTTGGTGGAATTGCAACTTATGCTTATGTTTATGGCAGTAATACCAAGTATGATGAAAATCCATATTATAATTCTAATAATACAGCTGAAGGTTATTTACTAGAGTTAGGGTATATCGACAATGTTAAAGAGCTTAAAAATATTTTAGATAATCCTAATGGATATGCGAGGGGAATAGCTTTAGCTTTAAAAGAATATTTAGATAATTAAAAGAGCTATTATGAAAATAAGTTAGCTCTTTTTATCTATATTTTTTGATTAATTTTTTATTTATTTTTCTACTCTTTCGATGATTTAATATAGCAAGCGGGGTGGCTAATAATACGCCATGAATTATTTTTTTGGTGGTCAGTGCAGCTAAGGCTAGTCCAAAGAGAAGCTTTGCGGTAAAGGTACTAAAGACAGCTACATGGTTTGTTTTTTTCTTTTGAAGTTTATATTTGGGTTTTGGGCTATTATTTATATTGGTAATGTTTTTTATTTTTTTCTTGGGCATTTTTTTAATTGTTGATACTTTATTAAGCTGTTTTTCTTTGGGGTTAAAAGTTTCTTTTTTAGGGTTTTTGCTTTTTGGCTCTTTTTTTATTTTAATATTTTTATTTTCTTTAGGTTTACCGATATGCTTGGTGTTTTTTTGATTTTCTATTTTTTTATTTTGGTTTGACATATTAATAATTACTTTGGTTTTTTTAGGAATATTAGGGGTTATGACAACAATTTTACCAAATAATGTTTTTTGCTTGCTTATAGATAAGATAGTGTTTTTATTTTTGGCTGATGTTTCTTTTTGAGGCTTATTTTCTATAGTATTTACTACTCCGCCTGGCTCATCACCTATCAAATCTAGTAATTTTTGATTTAATATTAGCACTAAAATATCATAAGATTTTTTGTCATTTTTTATATGATATTTTAGGTAATTTTTTGTTTTAGATGTTTTGGCTATTGTTTTTTGTTTGATATTTAATTTTTGATTGAAAAGAAGTTTTTTAAAATGTATTTTGATTAATTTGAATTTTGGCATAAGGTTTCCTATTAATTTTAAAATTTGATTTTTTCATTTAGGTAATTTTCTAAATCTTCTATTTTGACAATATCTTGTTTCATGGTATCTCTATCTCTTACAGTGACTGTTTTATTATTAATTGTTTCATCGTCAATGGTTATACAAAATGGAGTTCCGGCAATATCTTGTCTTCGGTATCTTTTACCAATATTACCGGTTTCATCATAGGTTACCATGAAGTTTTTAGATAAGTCATTATAGATTTCGATTGCTTTTTCTTGATGATGTTTTTTAACAAGGGGTAAGATAGCGGCTTTATAAGGAGCTAGAAAAGGATGAAAATGCATGACTTCTCTGGCTGTGCCATCTTCTAAGGTTTGATTTTCATAGGCATTACACAAGATGGCTAGGGCTAATCTATCGGCACCAACGCTGGATTCGACAACTGTTGGCAAGATTTTTTCGTTGGTATCAGGGTCTAGATAACGCATTTGATTGCCCGAATACTGTTCATGTCTTGATAAATCGTATGTTCCTCGATGGTGAGTTCCCCAAAGTTCATCAAAGCCAAAAGGAAATTTATACTGAATATCACAGGCAGCTTTACAATAAAATACTAGTTTTTCATGATCTTTAAATCTAATATTTTCTTTTTTTATACCTAAGTCTAATAAGAAATTCCAAGCTTTTTGTTTATATTCTTCATAAAAGTTCATGGAGTTTTCTTCTTTACAGAATAGTTGATGTTCCATCTGTTCAAATTCGACGGTTCTAAAGGTAAAATTACCTGGTGTGATTTCATTTCTAAATGCTTTACCTATTTGACCAATACCAAATGGCAATTTAGCGCGCATAGATTTTTGAACGTTTAAAAAGTTAACAAATTCTCCTTGAGCGGTTTCACCTCTTAAATATACTTTAGAGGCATCATCTTTGATAACTCCCCTACTTGTTTCGAAAAGTAGATTAAACTGTCTAATTTTAGTCCAATTTGATTTACCACATTTTGGACATTTAACATTATTTTTAGTGATATAATCATATAGTTCATCATCGCTCATGGAATCGCCATCAATATTTGGATTAATGGCTTCGACTAATTTATCAGCACGCTGCCTTGATTTACATTCTTTACAATCGATTAGTGGATCTGAAAAGTTTTGAACGTGACCAGAGGCTTCCCAGACTTTAGGGTTCATAAGGATAGTGGCATCAACGCCATAGCTATATTTACTTTCTTGGATAAATTTTTTCCACCAAGCTTTTTTGAGGTTGTTTTTAAGTTCAACGCCTAATGGTCCATAATCCCAAGTGTTGGCTAGTCCGCCATATATTTCGCTTCCTTGAAATATAAAACCATATTGTTTACAAATACTGACTAATTTTTCCATTGTTATTTTTTCCATAATTTCCTCCTTTTAAATAAAAAACTCCTAGATATATAAGGACGATTTCTCGCGGTTCCACCTTATTTATTCTAGAAGAATCTCTCTTTAATATATGGCTCGAGGTTTCCAAGCCTGTCATCGCCTTTCAATATACATATTAATTTTATGTTTTTATTTTGATTTAGTCAATAGTTAGTTTGTTAATTTTTGTAAATTTTTAATGAAGTTTTTACTTTTTAGGTATAGACCAGTATATCTAGAGTAGTAATCGTCTAAAAACATATTGATTTCGTTTTTAGATTTTGGACTGATATCTAATTTAGAGATTTTTTCGATATCTACATAATAAAATAATCTAATTAGTTTAATTGTTTTATCTGATACTATTTTTTCGTTAGTATAGCAATCTTTACAGACATAGCCACCACGATAGCTAGATAATGTGACAATACCCTTTTTTTTACCACAAACAGCGCAGGCATCAATTATGGGCATGACACCTAAGAATTCTAAGTATTTGAGTTCTAAAATATTCATAATGACTAATGGATCAAAGCCTTCATTTATTTTTTTGAGACTTTGAATTAATAAATCAAAGATATGGTGGTCATTATTTTGTCTGATTACGCCTTCACTAAGTTCTAACATATAAGCGGCATAGCTAATTGATGTGATGTCTTTTTTTAGATTTTTAAAGTTATCTAGGATGCTGACTTCTTTTAGGGTCGAGATTTTATTTTCTTTATAATAGATAATAAAGGTTCCATAAGTGAGTTTTGAGGAAACACTACGGAGAGGGCTTTTTAAGTTTTTACAACCTTTGGCCATAACGGAAATTAGTCCTTTTTCTTTGGTTATGACATTTAATATTTTACTGGTTTCTCCATAGCTAGTATCACTCGCAATTATTCCTGTTACTTCTTCTAGGTTCATCTTTTTCCTCTTTTTCTTTATATTTTAAATAGTATTCGATTTTACCAGTTAACCTAAATAAATTCCACAAATCTTCTTTATTCATTTTAATCACCTATTTATATTGTGGCAGTGGGTAGAAGATTTTATTCAGTAAAGTCATTAAAATTAAATTCGGTTAAATATTTTTCTCTATCGCGCCATTTTTCAATGGTTTTAACATATAATTCTAGGTATATTTTAGTATTTAATATTTTTTCTAAATCTTGTCTAGCTAACGTGCCAATTTTTTTAATCATACTGCCACCTTTACCGATAATGATTTTTTTTAAGGCATCTCTATCGACGATAATAGCGACATTGATGATGTTTTTATCTTTATCTTTGATAATTTTTTCGGTTACACAGGTTACAGAGTGCGGGACTTCTTCTTTGGTTAGCCATAATATTTTTTCTCTAACGATTTCGGCGATCATAAACTGGGTACTTCTATTGGTGAGGGTTCCTTCTTCAAAGTATTTGATGTTATCTTTTAGGTATTTTTTTATTACTTTTAATAGTTCGTCTATGTTTTTATTTTTTAAAGCGGATACCGGAACGATGTCGGCAAAATCATATAAATCTTTATATTCGTTTATTTTTAAGAATATTTCATCTTTAGATAGGCCGTCTATTTTATTTATGACTAAGATGACTGGCTTATTTATGTCTTTTAGTCTTTGAATAATATATTTATCGCCTTTACCAAGCCCAGCTTTAGCATCTATTAAAAAGCAGACAATATCGACATCATCGATACTATAATATGCGCCTTTATTTAGTATTTGACCTAGTTTATTAGAGGGTTTATGAATACCCGGTGTATCGACAAAGACAATTTGGGTATCGTTATCATTATATATTCCCTGAATAATATTTCTAGTGGTTTGGGGTTTATCAGATGTTATGGCTATTTTGGTACCGATGATTTGGTTAATTAGGGTTGATTTTCCAACGTTTGGTCGGCCGACAAAACTTACAAATCCTGCATGCATATTATCCTCCTATAAGTTCGATAAATTTTGGAACAAAGATTAAACTTCCGATGATGATAGATGTTAGACCAAAGACTAAGACAGCGGCAGCGGCAGTATCTTTAGCTATTTTAGCTAAGGGATGGACTTCTTTAGTGACTAAGTCAATGGTGGCTTCAATACTGGTGTTGATTAATTCAGTGGCAATGACTAGACCAATGATTAAGGCAAGAACTAACCACTCAGTTAAGGATATTTTGAAGAAAATACCGGCTAATATGACTAAGATAGTAGCTAATGTATGAACTAGAATATTTTGTTCATATTTAAAGGCATATTTTAGGCCATCAAAAGCATAAGTAAAACTTTTGAATAGTCTATGAAAGCCTTTCTTTTTTAATTCATCTCTTGAGACCGTAGGCATCTAAAATTTCCTCCTGTTTTTGAAACATTATTTTTTCTTCTTCTTTAGTCATATGATCATATCCTAGTAAATGAAGTAAGCCATGAACCGTTAAAAAGCCCATTTCTCGTGTTAAACTATGGCCATATTCTTTAGCTTGAGCTTTCATTTTAGGGATACATATATAAATATCTCCCAGTAATCTACCAAATTCAAAGTCAATATTGGCTTCGCCATCTTCTAGGGCGAAACTGATGACATCTGTTTCTCGGTCGATTTTGCGGTAATCTCTATTTATCTGTCTTATTTTTTCGCTATCTACGAAAATGACATTGAAGTTGACGTTTTTTAAATTTTCATGTTTTAAGGCAAATTCGATTATCTTTTTTTCTTCATCTAAGTCTATTTTTTCGTTTGTTTCATTGAATATTTCAAAATTGTTCATCATTATACTCCTAATTCTATTATGTTAAACATGTACATAGCCATTAAAACTGTACATAACACTATAATTATATTATAAACAATAGGATTTTTCAACACTTCGGGCAGGTGGTTATTTATAAGATTTAAAAGTTTATAGATCAAATACCCAAGCATACCACCGATAATATTTAAAATGATATCGTCAATATCGAAAATTCTACCGATTAAAAGTTGGGTGGTTTCAATAGAAATGGATACTAGCATAATTAACAAAAAAGCAGAATATGGCTTTTTTAAATCTAAATAATAGGAAACGAAGAAACCATATGGCAAAAATAAAATAATATTGCCTAAAACGTTTTTGATAAATAGGTTACTTCCAAAGTTATATCTAAACATTTCTTTGAAGGGAATAAAGTTAGAACTAGACCAACCGACATCTTGAAAGGTGACGACATAAAAGAGACATAGAACGTAGATAATAAATATTAAGGCAAGAAGTTCTCTATAAAAAACTATTTTTTGTTTATTTTTGATTAAATAGACTAATCTCATACTTATAGCTATAACACTACTAATTAAAATGGTTGGCCAAACTTCGCCTAGTATTTCTAAAAGGCTTTTTCTAATCATTTACATCACCCAATTAAAGCATAGTCTGTAATGTTTTCATAAACAGCGAAAAACATTTCTACTTCTACTATACTCTCTTTTACAGTACTTTTCAAATATTTACTACGGATGATATATTCTTCTTCGTTGAGGTTTTGTTTTATGTTATCTTCGGCTTTTTGTTTGGCTTTAGAGATGGCCTGTTCAACGGTTAGTATTTCGTCTGTGACGTTTGTTTCATATTGGGTTTGTTTAACAAGTTTTAAGGGTATAATATTATGTTTTATGATATCTTTTTCTTGAATTTGTTTAGTTTTGAATTTATTTAAAGTAAGTTCTAAGGTATGATTTAAAAATTTGATGGCATAGATATTTTTTGTTTTACCAGTTTTAGTGGCAGTTTGGGTAAATAATGGATATTCGGTTTTGGTAACATACCAAACTTCGGCAAAGGCTTTTCCTTCGGCTTTGACTTTACCTTTAACTTCTTCGTTAAAGATTAATTCGCCATTAATGATTAGGTCTCCTTTTTTGACATAATCGTTCATGTCTTTGACAATATCGCCTTTTTCGGCAATGACTTTTTTTAAAACACCATCTTTTTTAGCAATGATATTTCTTGGGGTATTATCTTCTTCTTTTTGAACGATGGTGCGCTCTTCTACTCTAACTGTATATTTAGTACCGGAATTTTCGATTTCTAGCCACTCTATTTTATCTGGGTATTTATTTAAAATTTTTTCTTTTATTTGATTTAGTTTATTATAAGATTTTTTGAAGGAATATTTTTTGATGCCTTCTTTTTCTAATTCAGTTAAAATTAGTTTACGGATATCTTTGTTTGAGTGGATAACTTCAATATTAAAGATGATATGGGTAAATATTAAAAATATTATGAAAAATATACTAATTATTATTAGAATGTGTTTAGATATTTTTAGGTTTCTTTTTATTTTTATAAGTCCAAAAACATCTAATTCGGTTATTTCGTAGATGCTTTTTATTTTTAATATTTCAGCATAATCTTTTTTATAAATGATAATATCAGCTTCATTTTTATTTATATATTTTATATTTAATATTTCGATTTTTTTTGTTCTTAGTTTTTTGATGAACCTATTTATATTTTTTCCTTTAATGTTTAAGGAAATTTTACTTTTTAATTTTTCAATCATTGAAATAAAATATTTTTTATTTTACCTATAATTAAAAGTTCATCATTAAGTAGTTTGGAAATAGTTAGGTTTTCGCCTTTAATGATTACATGTCCCCGATTATATCTTACAATGATTTTAGTGTCGTCAAAGTGGTCAATTTCTTTATAGTTTTGAATATCTATTTTATTTATGAAAATTGTTATTTTGAATTTGTCTTCTAAAACATAACTTCGAAGATTATCCAGCATGATATCACCCATAAAATTATATGGGTGATTTTGTTTAAATATACTAATAAATCGTTATGATTTCATCATAGATATGATATTTATAAGTCATTTTATCACCTAAATATATTTTAAAATATGGTGATTATAAAAAATGTCAAAAAAAGCAAAAGGGTCTAACCTTTTACTTCTTATCTTTAAACATTTCAGAAATTGTGGTTCCTAAAGTGGCTAAGTCTTGCAAGTTTGATGGAACGATTATTTTAGTAGCCTGTCCATTAGCCATTTTAGCTAAGGCATCGAAGCTTTTTAGAGTTAATACTGATTTATCAGCACCAGCTTCTTTTAGTTTTCTGATTGCTTCGGCTTCGGCCTCGCTTCTTTTTAATATAGCTTCAGCTTCACCTTCGGCTTTTTTGATCTGAGCTTCTTTAGAAGCTTCAGCTTGCAGAATAAGGCTTTCTTTATTACCTTCAGCAATTAAGACACTTGATTTCTTTTCGCCTTCAGCTTGCAGGATTTTTTCTCTTCTTTCTCTTTCAGCACGCATTTGTTTTTCCATTGCATCTTGAATATCGCGAGGTGGTAATATATTTTTTACCTCAACACGATTGATTTTTATACCCCAAGGGTTTGTTGCTTCGTCCAAGATTGAACGCATTTTGGAATTGATAATGTCTCTTGATGTTAGAGTTTGGTCTAATTCTAATTCACCAATGATGTTTCTTAAAGTTGTGGCAGTTAAATTTTCAATGGCTCTAACAGGGCTTTCAACGCCATAAGTATATAATTTAGGATCGGTAATTTGATAATAGACAACTGTATCTATTTGCATTGTAACATTATCTTTGGTAATAACAGGCTGTGGTGGGAAATCTTTAACTTTTTCTTTTAAGCTAATAGCCCCAACAGAAGCATATCTATCGATGAATGGAATTTTAAAATGAAGGCCATTTGTCCATGTCGCATAATATGATCCCAATCTTTCAATAATATAGCACATTGATTGTGGGACAATTTTGACATTTGGGACGATAATAATAAAAACTAAAATTAAAATAACTATAAGTATCGGCATATTTACTCTCCTATCTTTTCGACTTTTATTTTTACCCCTTTTATTTCTAACACTTTAACGGAATTACCTTCTTTAATGGCTTTGTCAGCATATGCGGTCCATTTTTTACCATCAACTTTTACTTCACCGTCATCATTTTTCTTGATAGCTTGGGTGACAACACCAGTCATACCAATAATTCGGTCAATATTAGTTTTGACTTTGTGTTGTTTAAAGAATTTAGTTAGAAATGGTTTGGTGGTAATTAATAATATGACACCAACTATAACAAATGCTGCAAATTGAATTATATAGTTGCCGACAAATAGTGATATTATTAGAGCAATGATACCACTTACAACAAACCATATAGTAGTTAAATTAACAGTGGTAATTTCAATTAAAGCAAGTAAAATAACAATAATTAACCATACTACCCATTGTTCCAAACTTATCTCCTCCTACTTATATAGTATAGCATAGTGCTTTATAAATTACAATAAAAGCGCCTAAGTATTTGGCGCTTAAAATTCGCGTAAAATTATTATCTTGTTTTACCTTTATGATATTCTGGTTCAGCTGTTGGCATTGGCATAGTATAATCATAAATTAAATTACTATCTTTATAAAGATTATTATTTATTTCATTGGTATTAATTTGCTCATTTGTGATAGGAGATGTTTTCCAATCAGCTGTTACTTTGCCATCAAAAGCAGTTATGGTTCCAGGATAATCTGGGTTTGAAGAATTTAGAACAATAGGTTCTTGGGCGTTTTTTTGGTCTTTAAATTCTTCATCCATTTCACTTATTAATGAAGAATTATCATCAGTTTGTGGAGCAATTTCATGACTTTCCTCAGTTTCTTTTGGTGTTACATCTTTTTCATTATCATTTTTTGAAGTTTGACTTTTTTTATTATGTTTAAATTTGGCCTCTTCTTCTTTAAATATGTCATCTATATACTTTTTAGAATTAAAAGTTGTTTCTTTGGTGTCTTTCTCTTCTTTTTCTGGAGTTAACTGAGCAATAATTTCATCCATTTCAGCTATCTTATCGTTAGCTTTATCACTTTCATTATTTAAAGTTCTTAGGCTAGAACCAGCTTTTTGATTTTGTTTATTAAGATCAACGTTTTCAGCTTCGCGTCTAGCAATATCTTCTTTTAATGATTTTATTGTTTCTCTATTTTCTTTAACTCTAGCTCTTCTATTTTCAACTTCATCACTTAATTTATCTTTTTCAATTTGACGTTTAGCTTCTTCGGCTTCAGTAATTCGCTTAATTGTTTCGGCTTGTTTAAGTCTAACATTAGTAAAATCTTGGTCAGTAAGTAATTCGCCAGCTTTGGTTTTATTTTCTTTTTCTTGAACAGAGAAAGAATTATAATAGTCTTCCCAAGTGTTGAATTGAATTAGATCACCATATTTTTCTTGTAAATCAGATAATATTTCAGTATCTGGTTTATTTATTTTTGGCTCTACTTTAGCTTTTGGATTATTGTTTCTTTGGTCTTCAATAATATGTAAGTTAATTGGAGTAACTGTTTTTACTGGTTTTTTAGCATTATTTTTTGCTTCCATTTCTTCTTTGGTTACAGTTCTACCACCAATAGTTTTAACAGTTTCATCTGTTTTTGAATCTGTTGGAATAGGCTTAACCTCTTCTTTTTCTTCTTTATTGTGTTTTAAGCTATTAATAAAATTACCAAAAATTGAAGTAGTAGGAGCTGGTTCTTCTGTTTCTTTAACATTTCCTTGAGTATTTTCAGTAGTATCTATAGTGGCAGATGGTGCTGGTAGAACATTAGTTGGTTCTTCATTTTCTTCTACTTTTTCTTCAGTAAGTTTTGCAGCTAATGTGTTTAATTTTTTAGCAACAAATAATTTTATACCAGGAATTACTTTAATAGATACTTTTCTTATGAAAGCATTATATAATTTTCTGAGTGCATTTGTTCTTTTACTATTTAATTTAATTTTATTATCATCTTCAATTTGACTGACTGGAATCATTTTATCTATTTCCATGATTTCTACATTTTCCATTTTATCACTCCTCATTTCTAATAATTTCACGCATTACTTCTTTGACTTCTTGCCACTCATCACTTGGAATTTTGTTTAATTGATAGCCTTTTTCATTTTCATTTAATATGGCAGCATGGATTGTTTCCATGTCGTTATCATCAATTTCATTAAAAGTATACAAAATATATTTTTTTCCAGTTTTTTCTAGTTCGAAGCATAGTAAAATTTCAGCTTCGACTTCCTCTCCGCTTGATTTTTTTACTTTAAGTATTTGCTTTGTATCCATACAAGCCCCCTCCATTCTATTATTAATTATAGCATACGCTTTTTACATTGACAACTTTTTTTTGTAAAGTCCTTTACTTTTTTAGACATTTATATTTTGTTATTATCAATTATGATTATTATAATTTTGTTTCAATTATTTTTTTGTCGATTTATGTAAGATTATTTATAAATTATTTGGGCTTTGCCATGACAATAAGTAGTGATTAAATCAATGATTTCACTAGCTACTTCTATGAGATATTCAGTACTGGTGTTTTCGTTACCTTCAATAGTTATGAGGATGTTTTTGGTGTCTTTAGTTATTTGAACTTCTTTATTTTGGCTAGTTTCTAGCTTTTGAATTATTTTTTCTTTATCTTCATAGATGTATTCATTTGGGTTTATTTGTCTTAATTCACCATTTTGATCTATATAAGTACTGGTGTTTTGCGCAAGTTTTAAGGTAATGTTACCATTTATTTTATCTTTATCACAAATAAATATTGGAAGTCTAGAGTCTAAGAGGACTATATTATATAGATGATATAGTACATTTTCACAAGGTATGGTTTCTTTTTTTAAGAATTTTTTTAAAATTAGTTCGTTTACTGGAGTGTTTTTTCTTCTTTTAAGGCCAATTTCTTTATGAATTTTATGAAATCCTCTTAGAATTAAATCTGTTTCTATATCAAAGTTTTGATATTTTTTATGTAGGGCGTTATAAGCTTTTTCTTTAAAGTCTAAGAATTTTTTTGTTTCTTTATTTATATTGACGCCATCTATAGTTATGACAATAATTTTTAAGCCCAAATTTAATACTTCACGGGTGACTGCAAATTTCATAAATACCCCCTATTTTTAATTTTTATATAGTAATTATACATTTTTTTAAATTAAGTTTCAAGGGAAATACAAAAAGGGATAGTGTAAAATAGTTTTGGGATAAAGTATACAAAAAGGAAGACCTTTTGTTAAAATGTAATTGACAAAAACATT
>CALVVS010000011.1 GCA_944363925.1 uncultured Bacilli bacterium
TTAGATGCGAATATAGAAGAGTTAGATAAAATGAGTGAAGGTGATGAATATATGGAACTATTTGAAAAAGAGGTTAAGAGATTAAATGAAAATCAAAAGTTTACGGCTTTTATGACACCTGAAGAAGAAAATGAGAAGTTAATTAAAACTTTAATTTCTGAAGCTAAAACTGAAGGAGAGCTTGCTGGTGAAAAACGCGGAGAACAGATTGGTCAAAGAAAGAATAATTTAAGTGTCGCTAAAAAATTATTGAAACAAAAAGTCAGTTTAGATATTATAATGAATGCTACTGGCTTATCTAGAAAAGAACTAGAAACACTAATGTAGAGAAACTAACGTATAATAGTTTCTCTATTTTCATTAAGATAATAAATATAGAAAAGTTATATAAAAATGTTATAGTATTTGATTATAAAAGATAGGAATTATGTAAATAAACTTATTTTAAAATCTTTTACTAACTTAAACTTACTAAAATATACTAATAAAAGGTATAAAAAGCGAGTAATCAAAAATATATTATTAAAAAATAGTATTAATATTTTCATTGAGTTCGGGTCTAGTATAAATAAAAAAACTAGCTTTCACTAGAATTTTTATACAAAATATTTATATCAACATAGCCATTAATGCCATCGATTTTTCCATCACTACACATTTGCCACATGAAATATTCTTTATCATAATTTGTTTGATTTGTATAATGAGCAAGCCAAACCGGTTGTTCATGATATTTCCATATAGAATTTAAGTAATTTTTACTACCATAAAGGATGCCATTATAACCGGCTTTTTGAACGGTTTCAATAAAATTTTCAGCGACTTGATTTAAGCCAAAGATGCTTAGTTCCATATCGTTAAAAGAATTAAAGCTTTCGAAATCAAAGGCGATAGGAAGGGTTACATCATAATTTTTTATTTGTTTAATAACCCATTTTGCTTGTTTTTGGGCTTCTTTATTATTATCAGCATATGAATAAAAGTATATTCCGACTTTCAAATTATTTTTTAAAGCATTTTCAATATTTTGTTTAAAGTATGGGTCTAAAACGTATTCACCGTTAACACCATTTTGTGAGCCTACTCTAATTATGACAAAAGTGGCACCGGCATTTTTTACTTTAGTGAAATCAACATCGCCTTGCCATTTTGATACGTCAATACCTATTTCAGTATTTTCATTTTTATAATTATTTAAAACTGTTTGAAAATCAGTATATGAGGGCTCGGTTGGAGTATTCTTAGAATTATTTGGTGTTTTAGTTTCTTCATAAACGGTTAAAGTGAAGTCTTTTTGAAAGGTATTTCCACTACTATCTTTAGCTAGATATTGTAAGGAATAAGTACCTGGTGTATTAATATCATACTCGCCTTTTATTTGACACGATGGTTTATTATCATAGTTATCTACACAGATTATTTTATCTTTTAAATCTATATCTATACCTACTTTAGTATTATAATTGCTATTTACCCAAACTAAAGGTTTTTCAGTATCAACTATTTCTATTTCAAAAGTTCCTCTTCTTTTTTTATTATTTTTATTTAAGTAGATAAATTCTAAAGTTTGTTTACCTATTTTTTTATTATCAATTTTTGGTTTTTCTAATATTTTTCCTTCAATTTTATCTATGTAGTCTTCAATATTTATTTTAGTATAAACTTCTGTTTTTAGATTATTTTTTAAAGTAAATCCACTATTATCGTCAACTATTCTATTATTCAAATAAATTATGAAGGCAATTATAGCGATTATTATAATTAATAAAAAAATCAATATTATTTTTTTATTTATTTTTTTTGACATATAATCACTTCCTTATATTTATTTTATCAAAAGATAGAAGAAACTCCAACTATAAAGTTGGAGCAGCAGCGGTTGGACCTAATGGCAGACCAATTACAAAGAAACCAATAACAATAATGAACCATAAAACAGCAAAGATTAAGGCAGTTGGTCTTAATAAATTTAAAGTTCCAAAGACAGTAATTTTATTGCTTTCTTTATTATTATATTTTTCTAAGAAAGCAAGCATTACTATAAAATAGACGAAGAACGGGGTCATACCTTTTCCAACACTATCAGCAGCTTTAAAGATAAATTGGGTAAAATCAGGGGTGATATTAGCTTTCATAAATAATGGAACTAAAATAGGGGATGCGATAGTCCATTTTGTTATGGCATCAGGAATTAAGAAGGACATTAATATAATGACGATAAACATTGTGGCAATTAATGGTAATCCGGTAAATTCTAAGTTACTCATAAATGAAATTAACCAAGAGGCCACAACGGTACCTAAGTTAGTCCAATTTAATATACTGACAAGTAATGAGGCGAAGAACATTAATATAAACATATAACCTAAGTTATCAAATTCTTTTGAAAGACCGACACTAAAGTCATTAGTGTTTTTGATGTTTTTAGATATGAAACCATAGATGCCTGAACAAATCATCATAACTATTAGAAAGACGAAAGCAAAAGCATCAGTAAATGGGGCATTTGGTCCAAGTAGTTGAGCAACATAATCGGTTTGACTTTTATCAAGCAAAAGTCCCGAACCTGGCAAGCCTGGTATAATAGTATAGATAAATACAAGCATTAATATTATGAAAGCTATGGTACTAGCAAGAAGACCTTTTTTAGAAATAATTAAATCATCGTTTTCTTTAATGGACTCTTTAACTTTAGGTCTTAAAATATTTTCGATGATAAGGGTTCCAAAGAAGGAGAGGATGATAGTAGCAGCAATCATGGCGTAGGAATTAGACCAAGCGTTGAAAATATAGTTTTCATCAACGTCGACAGTGGCAGCAGCTCTTGTTAGAAGACCTAGTTGATAGTCGTCATAGTTAAAGACTAAACCGGCTCCATAACCCATGCTGACACCGATAAAGGCGGTTAATATTCCCAGCATAGAGTTTCGGCCTAGATACTGATAGATGACAGCAGTTAATGGCAAGACTAAAACGAAACCATATTCCCCTAAAAATGAAGAGATAATTCCTGCAAAAAGGGTGAAGAAGGTTACAACTCCTGGTTTTAATTTACGAAGTGGGGTAAACATAGCTTTGAATAAACCACTTGCTTTACCAATTGATACAGCCATTAATGAAATTATTAGAAGAACTAATGGTTCAAAAGTTTTAAAGGTATCAACTGGTGATGAGAAGATGTATTTTAAACCTTCTTCAGAAAAGATACTTCTAACGGTTACCATCGATGTTTCTAGAGAATTATTATTTATTTTAGTTATTTCACCTTGAACACCTAAGGCGGAGCATATGCCACTTATAAGCATAACAGCAAGCGTTAAGATAATGATGGTTATGACTGGTCCAAGTAGTATTTTTTTCTTTTTTTTCATGGCTTTCCTCCTTATAGTTTAACAATTTTTTTTATTTTTTTATTGAATTCAATACGTGGTAGCATGATACTACGACCACAGCCTAAGCATTTTATTTTAATATCGGCACCTAACCTAGTTATTTCCCACTCGTTATGTCCACACGGATGGGCTTTTTTCATGATGACGATACTTCCTAATTTATAATCAGACATTATGAACATCTACTTTATTATAAGATAGGGTTAGGTTATTGGCTTCGGCTTCTTTTAAGACTTCTTTTAAAAGTATTCTATTGAATTCAAAGTTTTTCATGGCACTTACTTCGGCTTCGACGCGATATACTACAGAATCATTATTTAATTCTTCGATGCCGAGTATGGTGACTGGTTTTTTTAAGTAATTAACTTTTTTACTAGCGTTTTCAATGGCTGTTTGCAGTACTTTTTCCGCTTGGTCTACTTTGTTATCATAAGACAATCCAATATCGACAACACAAATGGCGGACATAATGCTATAATTAATGACTTCACTAATATTACGGTTAGCAATTATTTTTACTTCACCGGTATAAGCTCTTATTTTAGTTATTTTCATACCAAGATATATAACATTACCTCTAAAGTTACCAATTTGAATATTATCGCCAACTTTGAATTGGTCTTCAGTTAGAATATCAGCACCACCAATAAAGTCTTTGATTAAATCTTGCATGGCTAGACCGGCAACAGCACCGGCTACTCCAAGTGAAGCAACTAAGGCTTTAGTATCTACACCCCATGTAGCTAAAATCATAAGAAGGGCAATTACTAAAATTATATATTTAACGACGTTAGTTAAAATTGTTAAAATGGTTAGAGCTTTTTTATTTGAATGGTGTCTGGCTTTTTTTAGAAAAACACGGCTAATAAGTTGTTTTATGGCCATGTAGAAAAGAACAGCAAATAATATTATACAGATAGTAGTTATAACTTCTTTGGTTAATATTTTTTCCATTTGACTACTCCTTTATATTTAAAATTTCTAGTATTCTATTTAGATCAGCGGTGTTAGTAAAGGATATTTCAATTTTTTTATCTTTTATTTTGACTTTGGTATCTAATTTATCTCTAAGTAAATCTTGAACATATTTATATTCGTCATTTTTTGGTTTTCTTGTGGTTTGATGTGTTTTTGGAAGAGTTTCGCTTTTTTCTTCGACATCTCTTACGGTCAAACCTTTTTCGGTAATGTCGTTAGCCATTTTGACGATTTCTTCTTTATTTTCAATTTTACTTAAGGCTCTGGCGTGGCCCATTGTAAGTTTTCCAGTCGTTATCATATCTTGAACTTCACCTGGAAGTCTAAGTAAACCTAACATATTAGTAATATGGCTTCTACTTTTACTTACTTTTTTGGCAAGTTCTTCTTGCGTTAAATTTAGTTTTTCAATTAGACTTTTATAAGCTTTAGCTTCTTCTAGGGCATTTAAGTTTTCTCTTTGTAAGTTTTCTAAAAGGGCTATTTCGGCCATTTTTTCATCACTTATTTGTCTAATGATAGCAGGTATGGTTTTTTTACCAGCTATTTTACTAGCTCTAAGTCTACGTTCACCGGCGATTACATCATAACCTTTGATGCTTTTTTTGACAATTATTGGCTGAAAGACACCATTTTCTTTAATAGACTGCGCTAATTCATTTAAGGCATTTTCATCAAATATGGTTCTAGGTTGATAAGGGTTTGGTCTTAAATCTTCGATGTTTAGTTCAACTATTTCTTCATGTTTAGTTTCTTCATAGATGTTTTTTTCAAATTCGCTGACGTTATCGACGTTTAAATTATCTAAGTCAAATAATTGTTCTAGGCCTTTACCTAGTGCTCTTCTATTTTCCATTTCTTGAAATCACCTCTTTTGCTAAATTAATATAAGCTTCGGCTCCACGACTTTTAGGGTCATAGTTTATGATTGGTTTACCATGACTTGGAGCTTCGGATAATCTAACTAATCTTGGAATAATTGTATCATAAACTCTTTCTTTAAAGTAACTTTTGATATCTTGGACTACTTCTAATCCTAAATTAGTTCTATTATCTAACATAGTTAATAATACTCCTGCGATATCTAAGGTTGGGTTTAAGGTTTTTTGAGCTAGCATGATTGAGTTTAATAATTGCATTATTCCTTCTAGGGCAAAGAATTCACACTGAACAGGAATAATGACAGAATTTGCAGCCGTTAGAGCATTTGTTGTTAATAGGCCTAATGAAGGGGGACAATCTATTATTATATAATCAAAAATGTCTTTAGCTTCTTCTAAGCCTTTTTGGAGCTGTTTATTTTTAGAAAATTCTGGATCTAAATGACTTTTTTCAGCTAATTCTAAATCAGCTCCAGCAAGGGATATAGTTGCTGGAATAATATAAAGATTTTTAAATTTTGTTTTTTTGATTACATCTTTTAATGTTGCTTCACCAACTAGTAAATCATAGATACTTTTTTTTATGTCACCTTTATCAATTCCAAGCCCAGTTGTACTATTTCCCTGTGGGTCTAAGTCGATTAATAAAGTTCTTTTTCCTAAATAGCCTAAGCATGCAGCTAAGTTAATACTTGATGTTGTTTTACCAACACCACCTTTTTGATTGACAAGTGCAATTGTTTTTCCCATTTATACCACCAGTTTCCATATTTATAGCTATATACATTTTAACACATTGAGGAAAATAAATCTATGGTAAAAGTTTTGGATATGAAAAAATACCTTATTTGGTATTATTTTTTTTAATATTTTTCATTTTATCGTACTGTTTATATAAGTACTGAACATGGTTTTCTAAAAAGAAATAATGTCTGACATAGAAAATTAAAACAATGAGGGCAAGATATAATATAATTAGGAATAACCATGTTTTAAAGGATATAATAACAGCTAAAAAGACAAATATTCCATAAAATAAAGTGACTAGTAAATGAATAAGGCGTTCGTGCTGGAAAAATTTTATTTTTATTAAATGGTCTTCAATGTCTTGTTCATTTATTTTTTTTGATTTTATTTTATTATCGATTTCTTTGGTATAATCTTCTAAATATTCACGCATTTTTATCACCTTTTTTATTTTCTAATAGTATTATATCATATTTTTGTTGCCTAGAATTTTATTTAGTTATAAAATAACTATAGGAGAGTGATTATATGGAATTATTTGAAACTATTGAAAAACGTTTTTCTAATAGGAAATTTTTGGATGAACAAATTAAGGATAGCGATTTAGAGAAAATTTTAAAGGCCGGAATGCAGGCACCAGTTGGCAGAGGAAAGTATGATGATATGCATATTACGGTTATTCAAAATAAGGATTTATTAGATGAAATAAGTGGTTTAGCTGATAGAAGTGTATTTTATAAGGCACCTACTTTAGTTATTATTTCAGCTAAGGATGATGGGTACGGTTTAGATAAAGAAAATAGTGCATGTGTGGCGACGAATATGTTACTTGCCGCGACGGCTTTAGGTCTTGGTTCTATTTATTTGAATTTAGTTATTGGTTTGATTAAAGAAAATAATACTATTTTAGATAAATTACATTTACCTGAAGGTTTTGTACCGATTGTTGGAGTTGGTCTTGGATATGCGAGTGGAAGTCATATTGTAGAGCACTCTATTGATGTAAATTATATTTAGCAAGGAGAGTATCCTTGTTTTTTGTTTAATTTTTTTCTTTTAAAATATCTCTAGCAGCAACTAAGCCAGTTGCAGCAGCGGTGACAATATTTCCAGCTTTGCCAGCTCCATCACCGATGAAGTATACATCATAATCTTTTAGTTTAAAATGATTATCGGTTTCTATTTCATTGCTGAAGAATTTTATTTCAGGGCCATAAAGTAGGGTCTCGCCATTACTAACACCAGGAATTATTTCATTTAGTTTATCTAAACCTTCGATGATATTAGTTATTATTCTATATGGAAGAACTAAGGCGAGGTCGCCAGCGACGCAATCTTTTAAAGTTGGAGTAATAAAACCTTTATTAATTCTATTCCAAGTGCTTCGTCTTCCTTGTTTTAGATCTTTTAAGGTTTGGATGATTGGTTTACCATCTCCTAAGACATTAGCTATATGGGCAATGCTTTCGCCATATTCTCTAGTATTGGTTACTGGTTCGGTTAAGTTTACTTTAGAAATAAAAGCAAAATTACTATTATTTGATTTAATTTCTTTTAAGGCATGGCCATTAACACATATATATCCATAGTAGTTTTCTTTAGCTACGAAACCGCCTGGATTAGTACAGAAGGTTCTTATTTCGTCATTATAGGTATCAGTTTTTATGAAGATTGTAGGATCATAAATAATATTACAAAGTTCTTCTAAAATTTCTTTTCTAACTTCAACTCTAACACCTATTTCAATACTTTGTGAAAGATATGGAATATTATATTTATCAGCTAAGGTTTGGACCCATTTGGCGCCAGTTCTACCGGGTGCGACAATTACTTTTTTGGCTTTATATATTATTTCTTTATTTTTGGTTTGGCATAATATCTCATGATTATTTTTTGAAAGGCTTTTAATATCTTTAACTCTAGTTTGGTCTAATAAATTAACGCCTTTATCTTTTAGATAGTTGGTAAAATTTTCAATATATTTTGGGAGTTTATCACTACCTAGATGTTTTTGTTTTATGAGAAGTAATCTAGCTCCAGTCAAGGCTACTTTACTTTTGATTTTAGTAGCTTCTTCTAAATTAGACGGATATATTTTACTATCCATATCAAATTCTTTAAATATTTGTTCACAATCGTCAATTAATTTATTAGCGGTTTCTTCATCCATGTATTTAAACAAATCGCTTTTACCTAATTTAGGGATAAAATTAAGTTTACCATCAGAAAAAGTTCCAGCACCGCCATAGCCTGATAAGATATTACATGGATTACAATTTACACATTTACCGGTTTTTTTCATTGGGCAAGTTCTAGTTTTAGCAAATTTACCTTCATCTAAAAGAAGAATTTTTAATTTATTATTTTTTTTAATAAGTTCATAAGCGGCGAAAAGTCCGGCTGGGCCAGCACCAATTATAATTACATCATACATTTATATCACCTTATTTATTATATCAAAAAAACAGGTTTAATCATCCTGTTTTTCGTTTAATTTATCAAGTAATTCTTTTTTATTTAGTTTATAATAGTCTTTTATTCCTTCTTCTTTAGCAATATCTTTTAAATCTTCTAAGGTTAAATCTTCTAATTTAACGGTTTTTATTTTTTCTTCAGTTTCTTTTTGCTTTTCTGCTTTAACTGATTTTTCAAATTCTTCATGGGCTTTGATATCTTCTTCTGGCATTTGACCATTTTTAACTAAGTAATCAATTTGTTCTTTGGTAATTGTTTCATATTCTAATAATGTTTCAGCTATTAGTTTTAATAAGTCCATATTTTCTTTGACAATTTTTTTAGTAACTTCATATTGGGTAGTAATTATTTTACGAACTTCTTCATCGATTTGTTTAGCTACTTCATGAGAGAAGTTTTGGGCTTTATTGTAATCTCTACCTAAGAAGACACTTGATTGTTGTTCTTCGAATTGGATTGGACCTAAGTCACTCATACCATACTCGGTAACCATTGCTCTAGCAATTTTAGTTGCTTGTTCAAAGTCATTTTGAGCGCCGGTGGTTACTTCATTAAACATTATTTCTTCGGCAACTCTTCCGGCTAGGAAACCACTAATTGAATCTAATAATTCTTTTTTAGTTCTTAAATAGGTTTCTTCTTTTGGTAGCATTAGGTTATATCCGCCAGCTCTACCTCTTGGGATAATGGTAATTTTTTGAACATCATTAGCTCCATCTAATTTAATACCAACAACAGCATGGCCGGCTTCATGATAAGCGACGGTACGTTTTTCTTTATCGGTATATTTATGACTCTTTTTAGCCGGACCCATTAATACTCTATCGTGGGCTTCATCAATTTCAGCCATAGTGATAGCATTTTTATTTCTTCTAACAGTAAGTAAGGCTGCTTCATTAAGTAAATTTTCAAGGTCAGCGCCACTAAAACCGACGGTTCTTTTAGCAATGTTTTTTAAAGTTACATTTGGAGCAAAGGTTTTACCTTTAGCATGAACGGCTAAAATTTCTTCACGGCCTTTAGCATCTGGATAATTAACGGTAACTTGTCTATCGAAACGACCTGGTCTAAGTAGGGCTGGGTCTAAGACATCTGGACGGTTGGTAGCAGCTATGATGATAATTCCTTCATTAGCGCCAAAACCATCCATTTCAGTTAGTAATTGGTTTAAGGTTTGTTCTCTTTCGTCGTGGCCACCACCTAAACCAGCACCTCTTTGACGACCAACGGCATCGATTTCGTCGATGAATACTAGACAAGGCGCACTTTGTTTAGCTTGTTTAAACATATCTCTAACTCTGGATGCACCAACACCGACAAATAATTCGACGAATTCAGAACCACTTATGAAATAAAATGGAACATTAGCTTCACCAGCGACGGCTTTAGCTAATAGAGTTTTACCGGTTCCTGGAGGGCCTACTAATAGGACACCTTTAGGAATTCTCGCACCCATTTTTTGGAATTTTTTAGGATTTTTTAAGAAGTCAATCAATTCTGACATTTCTTCTTTTTCTTCTTCTAAGCCTGCAACATCTTTGAAGGTAACTTTGGTTTCACCACCACTTAAACGGGCTTTAGAGCGACCAAAGTCCATTGATTTACCATTGCCACCCATTTGTTTAGTTAGAAAATAGAAAGCAGCTCCAACGATAATAAGCATTGGTAAGACGTTTATTAAGAATAGTAAAAATGGAGATGAACTTGGGTCTGTTGAGGTTGTTAATTTAAAATTAGCTTCGTCTTCAGCATCTAATAGTTTAACCATTGTTTCATTAGTAAGAGGCATATTGAAAGCAAAGGTTTCGTTTTCATCATAATCTTTTAAAGTTCCTCTAATTGTATAAACGTTACTTTGACTATTTGGAACAACATTTACTTCTTCGATTTCTTTATCTTTAACAGCTTCCATGAATTCACCATAAGTAATTTCGTTTACTTTGGTATTCATTGTACCTACTAAGGCATACATACAAATTAGGAATACTGCAAGAAATATATAAGGAAATAGTCCTCTTTTGACAACTTTTTTATTCATTATAAACTTCCTTTCTTTTGATACCTAATTATTATATCATAGTTTTGGTCTTTTTCTCTATCAAATTTAGTTTTTTTTAGGCCCGGAAGCCAAATAATTTCATTATTATCGTCAGTGACAACGGGCCAAGTTTGTCTTTCAGTTATTGGAATTTTTTCGTTTATGAATATGTCTTTAATTTTTTTTGTGTTATTTGAACCTTTTAATATTAGTTTATCACCCGGTGTTTTTGTTCTAATGTGGAGGGGCAGTTTTATATCTTTTGAATTTATTTTGGTTACATAATTAGAATTATCTGATGTACTTTGAATAATTTCAACGATATCATTATTAGGTAATTCTATTTTTTTATTTAAGATAAAATCATATTCGCTGATATTTTTATTTTCTTCTATCCAAGCACTATTATATGATTTGACAAAGATTTTATTATTAGGAAGATTTATTTTACTATTTGATTTTTTGCTTTTTACTGTGGATAAGATGTTATTAACATGTTTATCATTTATTTGGTTAATTTTGTTTTGATATATATCAGATAAAATATACTGAATGATTTTTTTTCTAATTAAAGGGTCTTCTTTTAAAAATTCTTTGATATTTAGTTTATTATTATGATAAATTTTAGGAATTATTTTATTTATTAGGTTTTGAAAGTAGGTTTCATTTTCAGCGATGGTTTGATTAAATTCTAAGAATTTTAAATGGACATTTTTATTTTCTTCTTTTAGTTTTGGTAAAATATATTTTCTTATACGGTTTCTTGTGTATTTATCACTATTATTAGTTTTATCGTTAGCATAAGGTAGCCTGTGCTTTTCAGCATAAGTTAAAAGTTCTGATTTGGTTTTAGTAATTAAAGGACGATATATTTTATAGTCTTTTTTATCAGTTATTTCACTAAATCCGCCATAACCTTTTAAGGATGAGCCTCTAATTAAACGCATGATGATTGTTTCAACAAGGTCATCCCCGTGATGGGCGGTTAAAAGGAGGGGTGATGAATATTTTTTTATTAGTTTTTCAAAAAATTCATAGCGTTTTTTACGAGCATAGTTTTCGGTGTTTCCTTTATATTCATTTATTTCCATATATTCAAAGATGACATTATTTTTTTGACAGTAGTTTTTTATCATTTGAGCTTCATTTGCACTTTCTTTTCTTAATTTATGATTGACATGGGCACAAACGATTTTTAAGTTTTTTTCTTTTTTTACTTGTAATAGTAGGTTTAATAAAACTATTGAGTCTGGTCCACCAGAAATAGCAGCAATGATGGTTTGGTTATTTGGAAGGGTTTTTTTGAGTTTTTTTAAGATATCAATCATCTTCATCACCCCATTTGATTGGTGTAATACCATGACTTACTAAAAAGTTATTGGTTTTGGAAAAGGGTTTACTACCGAAGAAACCACGATGAGCGGATAGGGGAGAGGGGTGGGGACTTTCGACAATATAATGATTAAGGTTCGTGATTAAAGTTTTTTTACTGCGGGCATAACTTCCCCAAAGGATGAAGACAATTGGTTTTTCTCTTTTATTTAATAGTCTAATTAAGTTATCGGTGAAGGTTTCCCAGCCTTTATCTTTATGGGATAAAGGGGTATCTTTGACAACGGTCATAATAGAGTTAAGTAAGAATACGCCTTGTTTAGCCCAGTCGGTTAGATTATTGTTTGTTCTAGTGACACCTAAGTCATTTTTTAATTCTTTAAATATGTTATCTAATGATGGTGGTCTTTTTACGCCTTCTTCGACAGAAAAAGAAAGGCCATGAGCTTCTTTTGGACCATGATAGGGGTCTTGACCTAGAATTACGACTTTGACTTCATCGTAATCGGTATATCTTAGGGCATTAAAGATATTTTTGTATTCTGGATAGACGATTTTTTTACCATATTCATTTTTGACAAAAACACCTAACTGTTTAAAGTAAGGCTTTTTAAATTCATCTTTTAATAATTCATCCCATTTTTTATTAATCATTATACGGCACCTCTTTTGATATATTGTAACATTTTTGCTTATAAAATAAAAGAAAAAACTACCAAATGATGGCAGTAAATTAAATTAGATTATTAGCTATTTCGGCAAATATTTCGGTAGGTAGGGCTTCGGCTCTGACGGTTAAATCTAAGTTATGTTTTTTTAATATTCCTTCGATTTTTTCTAGGTTATAATTTTTTAGATTATTTTTTAGGGTTTTTCTTTTTTGTTTGAAGGCGTCTTTTACTAATTTAAAGAAAATTTGTTCATTATCAACTTTGATTTTAGTTTTTCTTTTGGTTAATGAGACAACGATACTATCGACATTTGGTTTGGGGATGAAAACGTTTTTACTAACATCTAATATTTTTTCCACAGTATAGTAGTAGTTTAGGAATATAGATAAGGAATTATATTCTTTGGTGTTTGGTTTAGCTTTAAATCTATTACCAACTTCTTTTTGAACCATGACGACGATTTTATCTATGTCTAGTTTATCTTCGATCAATTTAATTATTATGGGAGTTGTTATATAATAAGGTAGGTTTGCAACAACATAGGTTTTTTGATAGTTATACTGTTTTAAGTCTTCTTTGATATTTCTTTTTAAAAAGTCTTCATAGATTATGGTTGTGTTATTTAAGTTTTGTTTTTCGAGGATAGGTTTTAAGGTTTTATCTATTTCATAGGCTATGACATGTCCAGATACTTTATCTAATTCGGTGGTGAGCGAGCCGGCACCTGGTCCTATTTCAATTACTAGAGTATTTTTATCAATGTTTGATTTATTTATTATACTGTGGATAATGTTTTTATCCACAATAAAGTTTTGACCAAATTTCTTTTTAAAGTTAAAGTTTTTTTTATTTAATTCTTCTTTTAAATTTTTAGGAGAATAATTCATATGTATAACCTTCTTTTTATAAAATTTATTTATCATTAATTTCAAAGTCTAATAGTTCGTTACAAATATTTTCATATATATCCTGAGCATGTTTACAGGTGTCGGTTAGAAAAGCTTTATCATTACCATATTCTTTTAAGCCTCTTAGATAATAAGATTTATATTCGTCTAAGATAATAAAAGGCATGATATTATTTTTTAAGCATTCTTTAAACATTATAATTCGGCCAGTGCGGCCATTTCCATCCGCGAAAGGATGAATTCTTTCAAAAGAGACGTGAAAGTCTAAGATATCTTCTAAGGTTACTTTTTTTAGTTTTGAATATTTTTCTAGCAGTTTATCTAGCTGTTTTTCGGTTTCTTCTGGTGGTGATGTTTTAATGAAGTTTACAGTACCAATAATATTTGGAAGTATTTTAAAGCCACCAATATTATATCTCGGATTATCTTCATCGGTGGTACCACGTTTTAAAATCGTATTCATTTTGATTATCATTGATTTTGTAAGGGGCTTATCTATGTTATCTAGAATAAAATCAAAGAGTTTAAAATGATTTTTGGTTTCTATTAAATCATCTATTTTAACTAGTTCATCACTTTTGGAAATAAAGCTAGAGGTAGCGAATATGGCTTCGGTTTGATTTTCGGTTAGTTTACTACCTTCAATTTTATTTGAATTATAAGCAAAGTTTACTTGGGAAAAGTGATATATATTACCTTTAAATTTTGATTTTTTTTGATTTAATAATTCGTTTTTTATTTTTGAAACATCCATTTATTCACATCCTTTTTTTAATTATACTATAATAAACTTTGAATATCTAGTTTTTATAAGTTTAAAAAGCACCGATATTGTTTCGGTGTTATTTTTATTTGGGCAAATTAATGGTGAAAGTGGTTTCTTCGTTTTCACTTTTAACGGATATATTGCCATCATGAAGTTTAATTATTTCTTTGGCAATGGCTAGACCTAGTCCAGAGCCACCTAGTTTAGTATTTCTAGAATAATCTACGCGATAGAATTTATCGAAGAGTTTGGAGAGTTCTTCTTTAGTTAAGGTTTTACTTTGATTAGATATGGTTATGATTAAGTCTTTTTCTTCTTTTATATCTATTTTAATTTCACTATTATCATAGCTATAATTTATGGCGTTTTTAATTAGGTTATTGAAAACTCTAGCTATTTTAACGGGGTCTACTTTAATAAAGATATCTTTTTGAGGGGTAAAGGTTATTTTTTTATTTTGCTCTTTTAATATTGGATAAAATTCGTCGATTACTTGATTAATTAATAAGGTTAAGTTTATTTTTTCTTTTTTGATGGTGAGGGTTTCGGAGTTATATTTAGTTATTTCAAAGAGTTCATTGATTAGTTCTTCTAGTTTATTTGATTTTTCTAAGGCAATTTTAATGAATTTATTTTTTTGTTTTTGGCTTAGATTTTTTTCTTCATCTAGGAGGGTTAAGTAACCAATGACAGAGGTTAGGGGAGTTTTGAGGTCATGGGCGAGATAGACTATAAGGTCATTTTTCTTTTGTTCATTTTCTTGGGCGAGTTTCTCATTGATAAGGGCTTCTTTTTTTATTTGGTTCATGGTTTCTTCGGCTTCTTTGAGGCCTTCTGGGAGAGTTATTTTTTCATCGGTTTTAGTGATTAGCTTTTTACTTTCGGAAACTAAGGCATCGATATAGGAAAGTGATTTCATTAGGGTAATAATTAATATTACTAAAAAGCCGATGAACCAGATAAGGAGTAGAAAGAAGCCTTGATAGAAGATACCGGTTAATATTATATATAAGGGGTCATCAGGGTACCAAGTTACGCTTAAACATATTTTTCTTCCTACTATATAGAAAATAATGAAGCAAATGGTATATAGAAATGTTGTTTTGGATAGTCTTTTTAAGAATTTAAAGGTTAATTCTTTACCATATTTATTTGTTTTCATAGGTTCTCCTTTGATATTTAATTTTATATTTTAAGAGGCTGAGCCGGTTAAGTTATTTATTTATGAGGATTTTTGATAGATATAACGCTTACTAAAATAAGTTTTATAGTGATTTATTTTTCTATTTTATAACCTACACCCCATATTGTTTCAATATATTTTTGTTTTGGGGTTTCGCCTAATTTTTCTCTTAAGTGGCGGATGTGGACCATGATGGTTGCACTACTAGATGGATAGTATGGTTCTTGCCATATTTTTTCGAATAGTTGTTTGGTGGTGATGACTTTATTTTCACTTTCGGCTAGAAGAGAGAAGATGGAAAATTCGGTTGGAGTTAGGTTTATTTTTTTTCCGTTTTTTAGGCATTCGTGTTTATCTTTATCGATGGTTAAGTCTTTTATGGCGATGATTTTGTTTTGATTTTGATTATAGTTTTTATATCTTCTCAGCTGGGCTTTAACTCTAGCTAAGAGTTCTAGGGGCATAAATGGTTTTGTGATGTAATCATCGGCGCCAATATTTAGGCCTTTGATTTTATCGGCATCACTTATTTTGGCGGTAAGCATTATGATTGGAAATTTATGTTTTTGTCTAATTTTTTGGCAGAGGGTGAAGCCATCGATATTAGGCATCATGATATCTAATATGGCTAGGTCAATATTTCTTTGATTGATGATTTTTAAGGCTTGTTCGCTATTATAGGTTTTATAGACGTTATAGCCTTCATTTTTTAGGTAAAGTTCGACTAGGTCAGCTATTTCTATTTCATCATCGACAACAAGTATGTTCATAAGTTTCCTCCTAAGTACTCCTCTAGAGTGATATTTTTATTTTTTATTTCTCTGGCGGCTTTTTTACCAACGTAGCGGTAGTGCCAGGCTTCGTATTCGATTTTGGTGATAGTATATTTATCTTTGGGATATCTCAATATGAAACCATATTTATAGGCATTATGATCGAGCCAGTTCCACATTTTTTCATTTTCTTCATAGTGCCCTTCATTACTGAAGTCTATGGCGAGGCCGGTTTCGTGCTCGGAATAGCCTGGTTTTTGGACGGTGAGGGCGGTTTTGTTTTGGGCCTCTTTTTCGCAGTAACCTTCGTTTAGATAGGCTTTTACCTTATTATTAAATATTTGTCTTTGGGTTTCTTTTGAACGATAGGCATTATTTATTTTTAAGGTTATATTATCTTTTAGGGCGGCATTATACATATCTACTAGGTCATTATATATTATATCAGCGACTTTCTGATTTTGAAAGGTTACTAGATTTAGGTTTATGTTGTTTGGAAGGGCATTTTCATTATTTACTAATATTAAGGGGTTTATTTCGCTGATGGGGTCTATTTTATTATTGATATAGGGCTGGCGGGTATAGACTAAGTATATTAGTATAAATGCGATAATTATAGTTAAATTTTTTTTCATTTTGATCACCTGGTTTAATAATAACGCAGGTTTATTTAATTATAAGGCTTTTTTAGAAAATTTTAATATATATTAAGAAAATATTAAGAAAAAGATGGGGTTTTAAAATCCCCATCTTTGGACGCTATATTTTACGTTAGAACTTGTGGATAGGTGCAGGGCAGGGTCGGTTTCAGTTTCATAGGCTAAGTCTATAAGTACTGTACCGTTATTCCAAGCTTTTTGCATGGCTCCACCAGTATCTAAAACGATAGCGTTGAAGGTGCCTAAATTTGGATTTTCGACTTTGATGATTGTTCCACAAGGAAATTTATCTAAAGCGGCGGCGATTATTCTAACTTCGCCAAATTCATCATCGATATAAGTCATACCATCTTTGGTTAGACTATGATAAGAACCATTTTTGGTTTTACAAGCTAGGGTTCCCTCTTTTGAACAACCTAAGCAATCGGCACCGTAACCAGTCATTTTTCCTACATAATCGGCTTTGTCACCAGTTCCAATTTCGATTTCTGCATTTTTTGGACTTTCGATGATTTGAATGTTATTGTTTTCATCGATATATGCAAGTCCATCTTGCCCCTTTCGTTTTGTAACAGTTACGCCGGTAGGAAGTTTTTTGTTATAGGTTTTGACTGTATCATGTTCTATGACTTTGGTTAAAGCCACAGAATTTTTAGTCTGATTTAAGTTTTTTACTTCAAATTTCGTTTCTGAAAATAGGTTACCAGATGTAATTATTCCTGTGATAGTTAGGATACTAATTAATAGTGATATACCTAAGTATCGCAGGTGATATTTTTTCATATTTCACCTCATATTTCAAAATTGAAACCATTTAAAGTATACCATATTTATAGTTTTAAGTCAAATTGTCTAATGGCTGTTTGCGTTGTAATTTCAAGGGTTTTTGCGTATGAGATACCCTTTAACTGGGATATTTTGGCAGCGACATATTTGACATTTCTGGGCTCATTTTTTTGGCCTCTTAAAGGTTCTGGCGTAAGATATGGACTATCGGTTTCTAAGACAAAGTTATGAATATCTAAGGCGTGAACTATTTCTTTTAGTTTCTTTTCATTTTTAAAGGTTAAAACACCTCCTATACCTAGTTTTACACCTAATTTCACAAATCTTTCAGCCATTTCTAGACTACCACTAAAGCAGTGCATATTACATTTGATGTTTTTGTTTTTGTATTTTTCTATTATATTATATGTATCTTCGATAGCATCTCTACTATGGATGACTATGGTTTTTTGATATTTATTAGCGAGATTTATTTGTTTTATGAATAGTTCTTTTTGTTTTTCTTTATTTTCTTTTGTGTAGTGATAGTCAAGTCCTATTTCGCCAATACCGACTATTTTAGGATGGGTTAAGTATTTTTCTACTTTTTGTAAGTCTTCATCTTTGTAGGTATCAGCAAATTCAGGATGGATACCGAGAGTACCATAGATATTTTTATGGGTTTCACAGAGGTTTACGACCTCTTCGATATCTTTGGGACTAGCGGTACTTACTATCATTATATTATTTTCCATGTTTTTTATGATTTCTTCTTTGTTTTCGTAATCTTCGTCACTGATGTGACAGTGGGTATCTATTAACATTTTCATCACCTTTTTTATTATAGCATTGTTTATGAAAAAAAAGACCCAATTAAAGATCTTTATGTTCAATTTTCTTGATATAGATAAATCTAAAGAAGCTACAAATTATAAATAATAAATAGGTGAGGTCTAGATAGTTAAATTTATTTATAATACTTATGGTCAAGTAAATTATTATTAAAACAAACATCACACCAATACCACTAATATGTTTGGTCATGTTTATCCCTCTCTATTTTATTCGTCCTATTTAAGGATAACATACTGTTTATTATCTAAGCAAGGGATTTATTTAGAAAACATATGACAATTTACAACAATTTACGCTAGTTTGGTAATTTTTTTGAAAATTCATTTTTATCAATTCTAGCAAATAGTATTTCTGGGTGGTTTAATTTTATGCCTGGATCCATGCCTTCAAAGGTTTTGGTAGATTCTATTGAACGATTTTGGGTATTTAATTGTTTAAATATTTTATCGGCGGTTTCTGGAAGAAAGGCAGAGAGGTAAACAGCCGATATTCTTATGGTTTCAAGTAAGTTATATAGGACTGTTTTTAATCTTTCTTTTTGAGTTTCGTCTTTGGCTAAAATCCATGGGGTGGTATCATCAATATATTTATTACTTTTTCTAGCTAATTCAATGATTTCTTCGATGGCTTCGGCTATTTTTAAGTTATTCATTTTTTCATCTATTTTATTACCTAGTTGTTTAGCGCTTTCGATTAAGTCTTTATCAATATCTTCAAATTTTTCAGGTTTATATACTAGTCCATCAAAATATTTATGAGTCATATTTATAGTTCTATTTACAAGGTTACCTAAGGTATTAGCTAGGTCTGAATTAACTCTATCGATGATGAGATCATAACTGATATTACCATCATAACCATAAGGAATTTCATGAAGACAATAATATCTTATGGCATCGGTTCCAAAAAGGTGAGCTAATTCATCGGCATATAAGACATTGCCTTTTGATTTACTCATTTTATCACTATCAGCAGACAATATCCAAGGATGACCAAAGATATGTTTTGGCATCGGTAAGTCTAAAGCTTTTAATATGACTGGCCAGTATATTGTATGGAATCTTAATATATCTTTACCGATGATATGAATATCAGCAGGCCAATATTTCTTGAATTCTTCTGTGTTTCCATCTGGATCATAACCGATGAAGGTAATGTAATTAGTTAAGGCATCTAGCCAAACATAAATTACGTGTTTTTCATCAAATGGAACTTTAACACCCCAGTTGAATGAGGTTCTAGAGATACAAAGGTCTTGGACACCTGGTTTGATAAAGTTATTCATAATTTCATTTTTTCGGCTTTCTGGTTGAATAAAGTCATGGTGAGTTTCTATATATTCTTCAAGCCATTTATTATATTTACTTAGGTTTAAAAAGTAAGCTTCTTCACTGGTCCGGTGAACTTCTCTTCCACAGTCTGGACATTTACCATTAATTAATTCTTTTTCGGTAAAAAAGGATTCACAAGGTGTACAATATAGCCCTTCATATTTGCCTTTATATATGTCACCATTTTCATACAATTTTTTAAAGATTTTGGCAACTATTTCTTTATGATGAGGGTTTGATGTTCTGACAAATTTATCATAGCTAATATTCATAATATCATCGATTCTTCTTACTTCTAATGATATTTCATCAACATATTCTTGTTCTGTTTTACCGGCTTCTTTGGCTTTTGTTTGAACTTTTTCACCATGCTCATCAGTGCCGGTTGTGAACATGACATCATAACCCATTAGTCTTTTATATCTAGCAATAGCATCGGTTAATATTCCTTCATAGGTATTACCGATATGGGGTTTGGATGATGCGTAAAAAATGGATGTTGTTATATAAAATTTTGGTTTCATTATTTATTCCTCCTTTGATTAGTACTGCCTATACCGCCTTGACGAATATTATTTATTTGTTTTTCGTCAGTGACAGTTAAATATTTCATAAAAATACCTTGAGCAAATCTATCATTTGCTTTTAAGTTTATGGTTTCTTTTCCTTCGTTTTGAATTTTGATGAAGATATGTCCTTCGTTATCTTGGTTATTATAGTAATCACTATCGATTATTCCGGTACCGTTACATAATCTTAGGTTATATTTGAAACCTAGACTACTTCTGATATATATCATTAGGACTTCACCTTTATTCATTTGAGCTTTTATTCCTGTTGGAATTTTTATTATTTCATCTGGTTTTAAGGTTATGTCATTTAAGATATGAAAGTCATATCCCGCACTATTTTGGGTTGCTCTTTTTGGTATGATTATTTTATTATATTCTTTTTCGGTTAATTTTGTATCTTTCATAAACTGGTTTAAAGATATTTTTTCAAATTTACGCATGGTTTGCCTCCTTTAATGAAAAAAAACATCCTTAGTTATAAGGACGTTTTGAACGTGGTACCACCTTAGTTTATAAGCTTTATGCTTACCTTTAAACATATAACGGATGTATACCGTTCTAGCCTACATATCGACTAGACTGCTTAAGAGCCATTTAGAGTAGTTACCTTGTTTATTTCCACCAGCCATAAACTCTCTATAAAGTTACCTACTTTTCTTTCTTTCATTGCATTTGTGGCTTTATTATAGCATGTTTTTTTTTACGTTTCAATATATTTTGACAAAATAGTGGTGATGATATTTATGGTATATATTATATTTTCATTGATATTTTTATCAGTGATGATGATGGCTGATCCTAAGGCATCACCATTTGAAATAATGGGGGATATGATGATATTTCCAGTTTCTTTACTATCTTTGGTAAAGTTTAAGGTTTGATTTTTTAAGATGACGGTTTTTCTTTCGTTTATGTATTTTAAGATTTGTTCACTTATTTCTTGTTTTAGGTATTTATTTTTTAGTTTTCCTTCGATGCTGATAAATTTATCGGTGTCTGTTATTAAGATATTTTCTTTTAATAGTTGGTTTAGAGATTTAGTTATGGTATCACTTAGTTCTTTGAGGTTACCAAGTTCGGAATATTTTTTTAAAACTATATTATCATTTTGAGTAAAAATTTCTAAGTTTTCACCATTTTTGATATGAAGTGTTTTTCTTATTTCTTTTGGAATGACAATTCGCCCAAGTTCATCTATTCTTCGTACAATACCAGCTAATTTCATTTTTTCCCCCTCTTTCTAGATTTTAGTATGTACTTAAATATATGATTTATACTTTAAATACAAAGAAAAAAATGATATAATTTATGCGTAAGGAGGAGATTTACTTGAGTAAAGTTTTAGTTTTTGGACATCAGAAACCTGACACAGATAGTGTGACTTCAGCTTTAGTTTTATCTTATTTGAAAAATCAATTAGGAATGAATACGGAGCCTAGAGTTTTAGGTGATATAAATAATGAAACAGAGTTTGTTTTAAATTATTTTAAGGTTGATAGACCCAAGTTTTTAAATGATGTTAGACTTCAAGTTAAGGATGTTGATTATACTAAAGATTGTTTTTTAAAGGAAAATGATTCTATTTATAAAGGTTACAAGTACATGAATGAGACTAGTATTGGTACGATTCCTGTTGTTGATGACAAGGGATTTTATAAGGGTGCAGTATCAATGAAGGATGTAGCTAGTAACTTAATTAATAATGATTTAAGAAAGATTAATACATCATATGATAATTTGCTTGAGGCCTTAAATGGTAAAGAAATTCTTAGATTTGACAAGGAAATTCAAGGTAATATTATTTCACCAAGTTACAGGAGTACTACTTTTAAGGAAAATATTAAAATTGATGAAGAGAGTGTTTTAATTACTGGAGATAGACATGCGATTATCGAGTATGCGGTAGAAAACAGTGCGTCTATTATTATTTTAACTAATGGGGTTAAGATGAAAAAAGAGCATTTAGAGATTGCGAAAAAGAATCACGTGGATGTTATTAGTACAAAATATGACGGGCTTACTACGGCTAATTTAGTTGTATTAAGTAATTATATTAAAGAGAAAATGAAGTCTAATGATATTGTTTATATTAATGAAAATGATGCTTTAGGTGAGGTTTTAGATTTAGCTAACAAGAAAAAATACAGTAATTATCCAGTTGTTGATAATGATGGAAAATGTTTAGGGGTGTTTAGAGTTAGTATGGCTTATAGTCGTCATCCTAAACAGGTTATTTTAGTTGATCACAATGAGAAGGAACAGAGTGTTATTGGTTTGGATGAAGCTGAGATTATTGAGATTGTCGATCATCACAAGATTGGAAATATTGGAACGAATATTCCGATTAATTTTAGGAATATGCCACTTGGATGTACGGAGACTATTTTATATTTGATGTTTAAGGAACACAACATTAAAATACCTAAGAAATATGCGGGACTTATGATGTCTGGTATTATTTCTGATACATTACTTTTAACTTCACCAACAACTACTGAAGTTGATAAAGAGGCTTTAGAGGAATTATCTAAGATTGCGGGAGTTAATTTTAGAGAGTATGGTATGGAAATGTTTAAGGCTGGTTCTTCGATGAAAGGCAAGACTATTTCAGAGATTATTCACGGAGATTTTAAAAACTTTACTGTGGATAACCAAAAAGTGGGAATTGGTCAAGTTTCAACGATGAGTACTGATGAAATTATGGATAAACAAGATGAATTTATTAGCGAGTTAAATGAAGAAGCTAATGAAGGATATACAGCGATTGCTTTATTTGTAACTGATATTTTGAAAAATGGTTCTTATATTTTCTTTAATGATAAAGCAAAAGAAATATTTGAAAATTCATTTGGAGTGAGTGATTTAAAGCAAGGGCATTTCTTTGAAGGTTTAGTTTCTCGCAAGAAACAGATTGTTCCAAAATTAATGAATTATATGGATAATTAAGTATATTAAAAGTGATTTATGCTTGAAATCACTTTTTTGCTGTGGAGGTGAGATGATAAAGGTATTGTAATTATGGGTATTACTGATTTTCTTTTAGATGATGATAGTTTAAATTATTAAAAAACATATAGCTTGATTTGAGTTATATGTTTTTATATGACTTATTCAATTTTATATGGGTCGTTTTGGGTACCTGTTCCTCCTGTGATTTTGACTTTGGAGCTTAGATAAACGACCGGACGAACCAAGCTGGTGATAGAATTCGCGCTGCGTATATTAAAGCTGTTGGTGTCGATAACGAACACGGTGCCAGTATATCTGGTACGGGCCGATAAAGACCACCACCAGTCACTTAAATAATACATCCAGTTTGTATTTCTACAACTACTATAATTATCTGCAGATAATCCAAATGATCCACAACTACTTTTATTGCTATTACTTCTTATATATTCTGATATGGTTGCTAAAGCAACTTTTCCGTTCCATTTTTTACTATTTTCATCAATTATTTGATCAGCTATGTAATAATTTTCATATTCTATCGTTCCAATACTCCAATCTTTAGCTACAATCTGATTTTTAGCAGTACTATTTAGTTCATTATAATATGTTCCATTTAAGTATGTATTCAAACTGGCTGGTCTCGCCCAATTATTACTATTAGAGCTATCCCACGCCATTTCTCCTATACTTGCTGATCTTATTATTTTTATTGTTCCATCACGCTCTACTGATATTATGCGCCAACCAGCTTTTTCATTATTAAATGTTACATAATTATTTGGATTTCCTCCTTTATAAAAATATCTACCATACTCATACTCGTCTTCATATAAGCCATCTCCTGAGGTTACTATATCAACATTTTCTAATATTGTGTTTCCTACTGTTGCTGGTGTTATACATACTCCATATAATTCATCGATTGCTCCTTGTACATCTGTACTTTCTAAACCACTTTCACTATTATCATATGTTACTGAACTACTTTCAAAATATGTAGCTGCAGATACGCCAATAGTACTAAAAACTAGGGCAGTTATTATAAAAATAAATAGTTTGCTATTAATAAACTTTTTTATTTTTGATTTCATTTTTTATTCCTCCTAGTTTAATGTTAGCATTTTTCTACATGTTTTTTTATACATAGAAAATGATATTTTATCGTTTTCAGTTAATAGTTTACTTTATATATTAATGAGATAATTTATCTTAGAAAGAATAAGATATGGGGTAATTTTATGTCAGATAATGATTTGTTTGATACAATTGGTCAAAATGTAAGTTATTATAGAAGATTATATAGTTTAGAAAAGGAAAAGATGACACAAGAGAGGTTAGCTGAAATGGTAGGAGTATCTACTTCGGTTATTGGCGGGCTTGAAAGTAAGAAAGTTAATCAGGGAATAAGTGTGCCAACTTTATACAGAATAAGTGTAATATTGGAAGTTCCTATTGATAAATTAGTTAATAAAAGAAAATAGCATTTAAAAAGCTCACTTTAAGGTGAACTTTTTTTCTTTTTCTTTTTTATGATGATATAAGTTTGTGACAGCATATACTAATGAACTACCACTAATTACATATAGAGTATTAGAAAGGGCTATATTTTGATTATTTAATAGGCCCATTATTAAAGAAGCTGGAGTTATTATTAAGGCTATTTTAATATCATTAGTAACTAGTTTAATATGTTTATTTAATTGATATTTATCATATTTTGTTTTATACATTTTATTTATACTAATATTAGCATCTTCAGTATATTTAGCTTTAATGGGTATCCCCTTCTTTCTTTTTTTGCATATATTAGCAATTTTATTACCTTTTGTCAATATTTATTTTATTTTTTGATAGATTTTTTTATTATTTTTAATAAGTCTAATAAATAGTATATAAAATTTTTATCTAGTTTAATAGTATCTAAAATAATGGTTAATCTTTCAAATTTCATACTAAATCTAAACATTCTAGAGAGGTTTGTTGTTTCAAAGAATAAGGTTTCACCATCTAATTTATTTGTTAGTTCTTTATCTAGAGTTATTTCAACAGAGTTTTTAGTTTGCCTTATATTAGTGATGTTTAATTCTTTGGCTTGTTTTTCAAATAGTTCTTCGTGCATGTAAATGATTAAATCATCTGATAATTTACCAAATCTATCTTCTAATTCAGCTTTTACTTGATTTAATGTTTTATAAGAGTCAATACTACAGATTTTTTTATGGATTTCAATTTTTAAGTCTTCATCACTTACAAAGTTATCACTAATGGTGGTTGTAACGTCGATTAATGGTGGGGTATCTTTTTCTTCTTCTTTTGGTTTTGCGCCTTTTAGTTTATTTATTTCTTCATTAACCATTTGCATAAACAATTCAATGCCGACGCTATCGATGAAACCGGCTTGCTGGCTACCTAAAATATCACCAGCTCCTCTAATTGATAAATCACGCATGGCGATAGCAAAGCCACTACCTAGTTCAGTAAAATCTTTAATAACTTTTAATCTCTTAGTGGCTACTTCGGATAATATTTTATTTGGAGCATACATTAAATAACAATAGGCAATTTTATTACTACGACCAATTCTTCCTCTTATTTGATATAACTGAGATAGTCCAAAATGATCAGCGTCAATAACAATTAGGGTATTGGCTGATTCTATGTCAATTCCAGTTTCGATAATGGTTGTACATAGCAAAATATTATATTTTTTATTGATGAAATCTAGCATGACTTTTTCAAGTTCATTTTTATTCATTTGGCCATGTGCGACACCAATTTTAGCTTCGGGAACTAATTTTTGAATTTCTATTTGTTTAACATCAATATCGGCAACTTTATTATACAAGATAAATATTTGGCCACTACGCGCGAGTTCTTTATAAATAGCATCTTTTATTATTTGTTTGTTTTCAGCTAAGACGTAGGTTTGAATCGGGTATCTATCTACCGGTGGAGTTTCAATTAAAGATAGGCTTCTAATTCCAGCAATTGACATTTGAAGGGTTCTTGGAATTGGGGTGGCTGATAAGGTTAGTACATCAATGTTGTTTTTATATGATTTTATTTTTTCTTTATGTTTAACACCAAATCTTTGTTCTTCATCGATGACAAGTAAGCCTAAGTCTTTAAATTTGACATCATCACTTAAGATTCTATGGGTACCTATTAACAGGTCTATTTGTCCTTTTTCTAGTTTTTCTAAGGTTTCTTTAGTCTCTTTAGGTGAGACAAATCTATTTAATATGGCTATATCAACAGGAAATGATTTGAACCTTTCGATGGCATTTTGATAGTGCTGGGAAGATAGAATAGTGGTTGGGCAGAGAATTGCGGCTTGTTTACCAGAAATAATGGCTTTGAATATGGCTCTAAAGGCTACTTCGGTTTTTCCATAGCCAACGTCACCACAAAGTAATCTATCCATTGGTTTATCTGCTTCCATATCTTTTTTGATTTCTTCGGTGACTCTTAATTGGTCTTTGGTTTCTTCATGGGTAAATTCTTTTTCAAATTCGATTTGTTCTTTACCATCTTTATCGAAGGCATAACCTTTTTTTGCTTCTCTAAGAGCATACATTTTAAGGAGGTCTTCAGCAATATCTTCGGCTCTTTTTCGAGCTTTAGCTTTGGTTTTTTGCCACTCTTGGCTACCTAATTTATTTAATTTAGGAACAGCGACATCGCCGGAGGAGTATTTAGTTATTAAATCTAATTTTTCAACAGGAATATAAAGTTTATCATTATCTCTATAAGTGATAGTTAGATAGTCTTTTTTGAGACCATTTTTGATAATTGTTTTAAGTCCCTTATATCTACCTATACCATGAATACCGTGAACAACATAATCACCAATTTCAAGTTTAGTAATATCTTTGATTCTGGTGCCATACTTGAATTTTGTTTTATAACCGTTTTCATCTTGTTTATTAAATAGTTCTTTTTCAGTTATGACTATATAGTCATTTGTTTGAAAGCCGGTACTTAATTTTTTAATTATCAGATTGATTTTACCTTTAAATAATTCATTTTCATTAGTGAAGGTAATATTATTATTTTCTAAGTAGTCAATTAGTTTATTTATTTGATAACGATTATCTAAGCATATTATTACTTGTTTGCCGGTTTTTAAGTATGTGTTTAATCTATCATTTATTTGTTTTTTATCTTTAGGAAATGGTTCAACATCTACTTTATTGAATATTTGGGTTTTGGTATTTAATTTTTGATTATGGAATTCTTCAAATATTATGGCATTTTTATCTTGAATTTCTTCAAAGGTAAACATATATTTTGTTTTTTTATCTATATTAATACTAATATTATAGTTTTCGATTTCTTCTAGTAACATTTTATAATTAACTATTAGGGTATGGTAGTTATTATAAATGGTTATAGGGTCTTTTAGGTAACCAGTTATATTGGTAATATTGTTTTCATATTGCATTTCACGATGTTTGGCGCCAAATTTATAGTTATTTAATAATGTTTCAGTATTGGGGTAAATAGTTATTTCATTTATTTTATTTATTGTTAACTGATTTTCGATGTTAAAGATTCTAATGGAATCTATTTCATCACCCCAAAATTCGATTCTAATTGGGTTATCACTATTGATTGGAAAGATATCAATGACATAGCCTCTTACAGCAATCTCACCGGTCATATTGACTGTTGTTTCTCTTTTATAGCCAAGATTAAAAAGTTTTTCAATTAGTTTTTCTAAGTTAATTGTATCGCCGTTTTTTAAGGTTATTTGGCTATTTTGAAATTTTTCTTTGGATGGAAGGTATCTTAAATAACCCATTAGATTGGTAATGATGATGGCTTTTTGATGGTTTAAAATAGAGTTCATAGTTTCTAATCTAGTGATTTTGAATTCAGGTGAGACAGCGATTGCTTCACTAGTTATGAAATCATCCATTGGAAAAAACCATACTTTATCAGTATAGTGGGTGAGCGAATTATATATTAAGCCGGCTTCATGAAGGTTGGACGTTACTAAAATGGTGGAATTTTTTGAGTTTTTAAATTTTTGATATATATATAGGCTTTTTAATTCATTATTTAAACCGATGATTTCCTGAGGATTATTTTGAGGAAAGATTTTATCAAGAAAACTCACTTTATCACTTCCTTATTATTATATTTATTCATGAGATTATCAAAGGTAAGGTTTAAATAATCTTTAATGATAGTGGGAGCTAAGTCAGTGACTTTTTCTAAGATATCTAAATCATGTTTGGGCATTTTACCGATGACATAATCTATTTTATCATGATTTTTATTACTCGAAATACCAATTTTTATTCTTTTATATGTATTTGTATGCATATGGTTTTCGATGTTTTTTAAGCCGTTATGACCCCCTGATGAACCTTTATATTTTATTTTTATTTTACCTAGCTGTGTGTCTAGATCATCACATATTATTAATAAATCTGATATATTTATTTTGAAGAAATCTTTAAATTTGATGATGACTTCACCAGAAAGGTTCATGTATTTTTGAGGTTTTAATAAAATTATTTTTTCGTTTTGATAATTAAATTCAGTATATAGACCACCAAATTTTTCTTTATTAAATTCTAGATTGTTTTCTTTGGCAACTTTATCTATGAATTTAAAACCGGCATTATGTCTTGTGTTTTCATATTCTTTACCGGGATTACCTAAACCAGCAATTAATTTCATGTTTACACCTTCTTTTTGACGATAATATTATATCATGTTTTTATTTTTATAATCAATTTTATTATTTATGAATAAAATAATTTAGAAAAGGGGGTTAATATGAACGAAAAGTTTGGGTGTAAAAGCTGCGAGATAGGTGATAATTATGGGCTTTTAGGCTTTAATGAGGAAAATGATGGAATACTTGGCAAGGAATATAAAATAAAGGCCTATCCACAATATCAAACGGTTCAGCCAGGCATGGAGTATTTAATGGAACCAAAGCCTATTTTTGATAATTATAATTACAAAGGTAGTGGTAAGCTTAAGGATAAGGTAGCAATTATTACTGGTGGTGATTCTGGAATAGGTAGAGCAGTAGCAGTATATTTTGCGAAAGAAGGAGCAAAAGTGGTTGTTGTTTACTATAATGAACATGAGGATGCGGAATATACTAAAAAATATATTGAAAATTTAGGTGGATGTTGTTTACTTATTTCTGGTGATTTAAAAAGTCCTGAGTTTTGTAAGTTAGTGGTGGAAAAGGTGATGAATTATTTTGGAACAATTGATATTTTAGTTAATAATGCGGGCGTACAATTTCAACAAAAAAAGCTAGATGATATATCTAACGAGCAATTTGATTATACAATGAAGACTAATATTTATTCGATGTTTTATTTAACTAAGGCGGTTTTAAAGTACATGAAAAGAGGTTCTATAATTAATACTACATCAGTAACTACTTTTTATGGTGAACCGGAGTTAATTGATTATGTTACTAGTAAAGGAGCAATTGTTGGGTTTACGAGGTCATTAGCGACTAATTTAGCTACTAAAGGTATTAGGGTTAATGCGGTGGCACCGGGTTATTTTTGGACAGCTTTACAACCTAGTTGTTGGATGCCTAATAAGATTCCAACACTTGGGGCGGATTCTGATATGCGCAGATGTGCGGATCCATATGAGATTGCGACTATTTATGTTTATTTAGCAAGTGATGATGCATCATATACAACAGGGCAAGTATTTCATATAAATGGGGGACAGTATAAAGGTTAGTCTTTATACTGTTTTATTGTATGGGTAAACTATATATTTTATTCTTTATTTATAGGTTATTTTTTAATAAATTGATTTTAATATATTTCAAAGTGAAATTTCGTAAGGATCTGATTGGGTGCCGGTTCCTCCTGTAATTTGGACTTCAGATGATAGATACAAGGCCGGACGGACAGGACGGTGGCTGACGTCGCCGTGGACAAATCCGAGCCGATGCACATAGAACACGTAGCTAGAATAGCCGGCATAAGGCGACAAAGTCCACCAATAAGACACACTCGTAGTATCCATCCATCCTGTACTCACACAGCTACTATCATTATCATTATTTAAGCTAAGCGAGCCACATCTACTTTTATTACTATTACTTCTTATATATTCGCTTACTGTGACTAGAGCTACTTTTCCGTTCCACTTTGTCCCGTTTTCATCATTTATTTGATCAGCTAAATCGTTATTATCATCTATAACTGCACCTATACTAAAGTCTTTAGCTACAATTTGACTTTTAGCTGTGCTATTTAGGTGATTATAATATGTTCCATTTAAGTATTTATTCAAACTGGCTGGTCTGGCCCAATTATTTGAATTTGATGTGTCCCATGCCATTGCTGCTATACTTTCTGTCCTCATTATTTTTATTGTTCCGTCTGTTTCTATTGATACTATTCGCCAGCCGGCTTGTTCATTATTAAAATTTACATAATTATTTGGGTTTCCTCCTTTATAAAAATATCTTCCTTCTTCGTACTCATCTTCATATAAGCCATCGCCTGAAGTTACTACATCAGTATTATCTAATATACTATCTCCTGCTGTTGGTTCTTTTGTACACACTCCATATAATTCATCTATAGCTCCCTGCACATTGGTACTTGAAATACCACTTTCACTATTATCATATGTTACATCATTACTCGGAAAATATGTAGCCGCTATTACACTTATTGTACATGCTGATATTATTCCCAATATAAAACCTGGTAAATATCCAAAGATAATTTTTTTCATAATTTATTCCTTTCATTTATATATTTTATTTATGTTATTTGTAATTATATTTTACAACAGATGTGTTCATTTTTCAACACTTATGTTGTAAAAATTTTTAAAATATTTTCGTGAGGTGATTTGATGTATTACAATGAAAAAATTGCTTACGAAAGAGATAAACAAAATATAACACAAAAGGAAATGGCTTTTAGACTTGGTATCAAACAGCAACAATATTCAAGATACGAAAAAGGAATAAATGTTATGCCGGTGACTTATTTACCAAAAATTTGTAAGATATTAAATGTATCTGCTGATTATATATTAGGTTTAAAAGAAAACTCAAGTAAAGAAAAAAAATAAATATAATATTGGCTGTTATATTTATTTTTTATTCAATTATATATGGATTTAAAGAAGTGCCTGTGCCTCCTGTAATTTTTATTTCAGAGCTTAGATACAAGGCAGGCCGGACTGCATAGTACTCGTAGTAGTTGCTGACATAGTCGTCGAAGACATTACC
>CALVVS010000012.1 GCA_944363925.1 uncultured Bacilli bacterium
TTTTAACGCCTAATTCGTTAGCAATTTCATATTTCATTTGTTCAATTGCTTGTTTAGCGCCAGGAACTACTAAACGATTACTATTATTAGTCATACATTTTCACCTCCTGTACATTTATATATTGTGTACATTTAGTGATTTAATGCGTTTTTTTTATTGGTAATTTTTGTTAAAGAAGTTCATCAAAATCTTCTTTAAAATTAGTTATTGTTTCGATATTATCTAAGGCTTTTTGAATTAGGGTTTGATAGTCAAAATTATTTTCATATTGGATACATTTTTCTAATTCTGGTTTGATGACTGGATGTTTTGGAACAAAGATGGTGCAGCAATCTTCATATGGTAAGATGCTGGTCTTATAGGTATTTATTTTTTTAGCGATATCTATTATTTCTAATTTGTCAAAGCAAGCGACTGGTCTAATTACGGGCATGTTTGTAACATTATTGATACATACCATACTATCTAAGGTTTGGGATGCAACCTGACCTATTGATTCACCATTGATTAATATTTTGGCACCAATTTTTTCCGCATAAAGTGTGGCAATTCGATACATCATTCGCCTCATAATGGTTATCATATAAATGTCAGGGCAATTTTTAAAAATAGCTTCTTGAATTTCAGTAAATGGTACTACATGGACTTTTACTTTTCCAGAGTATTCATTTATTGTGCTGGCAAGTTTAAGAACTTTATTTTTAGCTTCTATGCTGGTATGTGGCGGTGATTCAAAGTACATGCACTCAACGTTTACTCCCCTTTTTAAGGTTAAGTAACCAGCGACAGGACTATCTATTCCACCACTTAGCATTAGTAAGCCTTTACCCTGCACGCCAACGGGATATCCTCCGGCTCCTTTGATTTCATTTGTATATACAAAAGTACCTTCACTTCTTATTTCGACTGTTAGGGTAATATCAGGATTATGGACATCTACTTTAAAGTTTGAATTTTTTAAAATAAGACCGCCTAATTTTCGGCTATATTCCATAGAAGGTACTGGATAGTTTTTATCAGCGCGCTTGGTGACAACTTTAAAAGTTTGTTTGTTTTTATCCATTATTTCTAGTGATTTTTTTAAAACATCTTCGATATTATTATTTACTTTATAAGCGATGACTATACTATGTATACCAAATATTTTTTGTAATTTTATGGCAATATTATTAGCGTTTTGACATTTGATAAACATCCTCACACTATCTTTATAAATTTCGGCATTTTCATTTTTTAAAGTGTTTTCAATATTTTGCGTTAGGATATTAATAAAGATTTTTCGATTTGCTTTTTTAGTTGTTAACTCTCCATATTTAATCATGATTAATTCGTTCATACAGCACCTCATTTCTTTTGTAATTATACATTTTTTATCTTAAAAAAGAAAGTATTTTACACTTTCTTTTTGCTTATTCACTCATTCTTTCTTTTCCACCATATAATTTTAAAAGTTTATCGTAGATGCCTGGTTCTATTTTATTTAAAGAGTTTATGGTTAGTTCTAGTGATTTTTGATAATCGCCTTTATTAAATAGCATTTCTGAGTAGGTTAAAATACGGTCTAAGTCTTTTTCTTTTGAGCGATATCTATTACCATAGACAATAGCCATTTCGGCAAACATGGCCATTTTCATCATATCTTTTGTTTTACCATATAGTTTAAGAGCTAGGTCTCTCGCGGTGTCAACTCTTGTATTTAAGGTTTCGATGGTGATTGGTTTTTTATCGAGTTCTTTAATGATTTCTTTCATGGCATCTTTAGCTTCTTTTAATTCTACATAATAGCGATTAGGGATAACTGGTAAGTTAAATGATCTAATTTGTTTTTGAGCATTTTTAAGTAGATCTTCAACTTCTTGAAGTTGCTGGCGAGCGCGCATTTCATCATCGTGCATATTACCTATGACGTTTAAGGTGTTATCTAATTTATTTTCAAGATTAGATAATCTAATGACTAGGTTTTCGATTTCTTCGGTTAGTTTAGAATAGGCAAAGCTATGGTTACTTGTATGAGTGATTAGAGTATTATAGTCTTCGTTTAATTTTAATAGATCGTCTTTTACTTCATATAGGGCTTTGATGTTTTCTTCAGACAAACTATACATTTGTTTTAAGTCATCCATTTGCTGGAAAATATCTTTGACTAAGATATTGATTTTTTTAAGTTTTGTTTGAAGTGTTTTATTAGCGTCATCATAGTCGGCTTTAACGACTTTTTCTTTTTCAAAGTCGGTGAAAAGATTTTCAAAGTATTCAGTTAAGACTTTTAAATCAAAAAGACTATCTTCTAAGTTTAAGACTTGAGCTCTATCTAAAATATCAGCGATTTTCTTTTTGGCTTCTTCGATATTATATTCAACATTTAGATAATCTAAAGGGTAACCAGCAGCGACCATTTTTTGATATATGGCATATATTTCTTCCATTTTTTTAGGTAGTATTCCTTCGGCAATTAAGACGATTGATGGAAGTTCATCGATAACGACTTCCATGTGTTTTAATAGTTCATCTATGGCTTTTAGAATAGTTGGAACTTCAGTATATTCGTTATTTTCCATTAATATTTCAAAGTCTTCAAACCTTTTAGTGATATTTTCAAATTGCATGGCAACGGTGTCTTTGAATTCGCCAAATTCGTTTCTGGTTTCATCGAATTTTTCATATAGTTCACGGTATTTGGCTTTTAATTTAGTGATGCTTCCTCTATTTCTTTCTTCACTATTGGTAATATCTTTGATTTCATTTAAAAGGAAAGCTGAAGAGGCTCTTACTTTATATATTTCCATTTCTAGTTTAGCTATTTTATACATGGTACTTTTATAATCTTTTTGAGATAAGGAGTATTCGGCTTCAATTAGCATGTCGGTTATTTTAGGAATTTTTATTTCTTTGATGTCATTTAATCTTTCTTTCCAGTTTTTATATAGTACTTCTAATTTTTCGTTACCAACGTAACTTTCTATTTTAGCAAGTTCTGGGCCAACTGGCGAAGTGTCAAGTCTATTTTTTTTATAGTCTAAACTTTCAATTATTTTTTTATATTTTTGTTTTTTACGTTTTTTTAGAATACCTAATATAATTAAGACAATTATTAATGTTGTTCCAACAGAGGCACCTATTATTACTATCATGTTATCCATGTATATCACCCTAGTATAATTTTACCATAATTTTGTCATTTTTTGTAAAATTTTGACTAGTTTTTGTAAAATCGTAGATTTTTACTACCTTTGTGACTAGCTTGAAAAAAGGAATTTGTGTTATTATGTATATTGATGAGAGAAATCTCATATAATAAAAAGGGAACATTCAGTTTTTCTCGCCTGAATGTCTACCTAAATAAATTGCCTTATGACACTTATTCAGCTACACTTATTCTAACGAATGAGTGTCATTTTTTTATGGCAATTACCAGGAAGGTAAGAAGCAATAAAATGATAGCAATGAGCTTAAGAACTTTTATAATAAAAGTCTTAGTTTTCATATTTATCAAACCTCCTCTCTATAAAGATTAGAGGTAGACACTTAGGCAACTGATATTCCCTATCTACATTAATAAGATAACTATTAGTTATTCAAGACATTTTAAATCTTTTATTTTTAGACGTATAAAAATTCATAGACTTTTTACTATCTATGAATTTTTTATATTATCTTTATAATCTATTTTTTAAAATTTGTTAAGTACTATGAATTTACAACATATGGGTCCGATTGTGTTCCACTTCCAGTTAAAGTTACATCAGATGAAATATAAAGAGTTGGTGAAATACTTCCATTATTATAAGCTTCAATTGAAAGTATAAGTCCTGCATTACCTGCAGGGTTAATTTTCGCAATTACAGCTAGATTATTATTATGAGAATTACTTTTCAAACAAGGCGAAAGTAACAATAAATTACTGTTTGAAAGTATATTATTATATATCCAATTAGTTGTTTTACAAATGTCTACATTATTATTATACATATTACTAGTTTTACATTGATTAATATTATTATTAACTCTTAAATATTCACTAGCAGTTGGCAGTGCTACTTTTCCGTTCCATTTCTTACTATTTTCATTATTTATTTGTTCTGCTAAATCATTATTATCATAAGTTGTTGCTCCTATATTCCAGTTTTTAACTACTATTTGGCTTTTGGCAGTATTATTTAGTTCATTATAATAAGTTTCATTTAGATATGTATTCAAACTAGTTGGTCTGTCCCAACTACTTCCATTCTCGGTGTCCCACTTTTGCGTTCCTATACTTGCTATTCTCATTATTTTTATTGTTCCATCACACTCAACTGATATTATGCGCCAACCAGCTTCTTCTCCATTAAATGTTATATAGTTATTTGGATTGGCTCCTGTAAAGAAATATCTACACTCATAGGAGTCTTTCTCTAAACCGGCAGCTTCGATTATTTGGTCGGCTGCACTTGGAAAACACACTCCATATAGCTCATCTATGGCATCTTGAACATTTTTTGATTGTAATTCGGTATTGGTATTATCATAGGTGGTTTGATTACTTGGAAAATAGGTTTCGGCATACACAATAATCAGACCAGCTGATATTACTCCTAGTATAAAACCTATCAAATATTTTTGTAAAAATTCCTTTGTTCTTTCTTTCATTTTAATTTCACCTATCTTTACTATTTTTAGTATAAAATATTTAAAAATTAAAAAGTATATCAGAAATTTCTGATATATCATTTATTAGTCTAATATATTAAAATGTTGATAGGTGATTTTATGGCATTTAAACCAAAACCTACAAAAGCTAAAGTGGCAGCAGTTTATAAATCAATATATATTAGAGAAGAACTTGTAAAGCAAATTGAAAAAATTGCAAGGGAAAATAACACTTCTTTTAACAATGTGGTTATTAGTATGATTGAGGAGTGTTTAAAGAAAAATTAATTTTAAATAAAAAGTCTGAAGGTTATTCTTCGGACTTTTGTTATTCATTTATTTCTATTTTATCTAATAATTTGGAAGCTATTTCTTTAGATGTACTATCACCATTTTGTTTAATATTGTTTAGAAGTTTATTGGTGTTTTTGCTTTGCGGGAGCATGTATCCAGCTTCTCTAAAAATATCTTCTAGCATTACTTTATTAGAGTGAATTAAGGCTTTTAGTAGTTTTTCATCTTCCTTATTATCATTTAACATTTGTTTTAATATTTTTATTTCAGTTATTTTTTGATTAGCAATTTTAAATAGTTCGGTTATTACTTTTTCATTTTTAGGTTGTTGAGGTGGCATTTTATTTGGAATAATAGATATGGCTTTGGCAGGACAGGCATTAGCGCAGGCTCCACAACCAATACATTTCTCAAAGTCTATTTGGCCTGTTTCATTATTAGCAGCTCCAGTTGGGCAAACAAATAAACATAAGCAATCTTTAGAGCATATTTTAAGGTTTCTATATGCGTGAGATTTAGCCATATTATTTCACCTCCAATATTTTGAAGCTTGGAACTTTACAGATAGGACAAGCTTTCGGCGGAACGTCTCCAACGTAGATAAAACCACATATATCGCAAACCCAAATTTTAGTATTTTTAAGATAATCTATACCTTTTTCTTTATAATTATTTATAATGACGTTCATCATGTTATTGGCTTTAGAGGCCCAATTAATAACTCTTTTAGCGCCTCTATCTTGGTATTTACCTGCTATATCCATAGCTTTTTTAAATTCTTCAGTGTCATTATTGATACTATTTTGAATATCATTTAAAGTGCCATTTTTATTTTCTTCTTTATTTAGATAGTGCAGGGACAATTCACTGAAAAGTTTTTGTTCTTCTTCTAGATATTGTTTTTCACAGGCTTTTGCTAAGTTAGAACAGATATAGGCAATTTCAGAGTTAGATAATTCCGTTAATTGTTCCTCTTTTTCTTCGGTTTCTTCTTTTGGTTCTTCTTTGATTTCTTCTTTTATTTCTTTGAATACAGCTTTAGGGGCTCCACAGATTGGACAAGTCCAATCGTCTGGTAAATCTTCAAATTTGATATTTTCTTTAGCATCGTCATAGATGTAACCGCATATGGTACATTGATATTTTTTCATTTATACTTCCTCCTACTTACTACTCTTTAAATTCGAATTCATATTCCATTATTTTAATTGGATCGCCATCTTTAGCGCCAAGTTCTTTTAATTCATCTTCAATACCCATTTTTCTTAGTTTATTAGAAAAACGCAGTATGGCTTCATCGGTATCTAATCTACTCATGGTGATTAATTTTTCAATTTCTTTGCCACTGATGACCCAAGTGTCTTTATCTTTAGTTATTTTATATGGTTTTTCTTCTTTGAATTTATAGATTACATGACTTTCGAATTTTTCATCTTTATACAAGTTTTCTTTAGGTATTTGGTCTAGCATGTCAGCTAATTTTAGAATTATTTTATCTATGCCCTCACCGTTAATAGCGGACATTTCATATACTTCTTTATCAACTTTTTGTTTGAATTTTTCTAAGTTTTCTTTAGCATCTGGCATATCCATTTTATTGGCGATGATAATTTGAGGTTTTTGAATTAATGATTTATCAAAGTTTTCTAGTTCTTTATTAATGGTTATATAGTCATTATATGGTTCATTTGTATAGCCACTCATATCAATTATATGGGCGATAACTCTAGTTCTTTGAGTATGTTTTAAGAATTTATCACCTAGTCCATGACCTAATGAGGCTCCTTTGATTAAGCCAGGAAGGTCGGCGACAACGAAACTACGATTATCGCTTGTTTTGACAACACCTAGATTAGGTTTTAAGGTAGTAAAAGGATAATCAGCAATTTTAGGTTTAGAAGCGGATATTTTGGAGATAAATGTTGATTTGCCAACACTTGGCATACCGACTAAACCGACATCGGCCATAAGTTTTAATTCTATTTTTACTTTTATTTTTTCACCTGGTTCACCGTTTTCGGCATAGTTTGGAGCTGGATTAGACTGAGTGGCAAAGGCCATGTTACCACGACCACCACGACCACCTTTAGCTATGACGTATTCTTCGCCATTTTTAGTTAAATCAGCAATGACTAAGTTAGTGTCATAATCGGTAACAACGGTTCCTAGTGGGACAGGGATAATAATGTCTTCGGCATTTTTACCATGCATGCCTTTACCTAAACCATTTTCCCCTTTATGACCTTTGATTATTTTTTTATATTTAAAGTCTATTAGGGTATTTAGACCAGGATCTACTTTGAAGATAATATCAGAACCTTTACCACCATTTCCACCAAAAGGTCCGCCCATAGCAACATATTTTTCTCTTCTAAAGGCTAGACACCCATTTCCACCGCTACCGGCAACTAATTCGACTACTGCTTCATCTATAAACATACAATCACTCATTTCTTAAGTTTATTATACATTATTTAAAGGTTTATAACAAGAAAAAAAGGGATTAATCATCCCAATATACGGTAGCGTCTTTAGCTCCCCAAGTAGTGCCTGCGGCATTTTCTATTTCTTCATCAGTGCCTACTCCTTTTATTTGGTCACTAGTATTTCTTATATAAAATTCCATGTCGTCATTATTATTAAAAGCGGTTACATGTATTTGTTTGATGGTGTTTGGAATAGTTACATTTATTAATCTTTTATTTGCAAAGGCTGCTTGACCTACGGAGTCAACTATTCTTCCATAGATTTCCTCTGGTATATAGACGGTTTTTTCGCATGTACTATCATAACCAGTTATTTGAAGGTTATTATTATCTAAGTTACTAGTTTCGGTTTCAAAGCAACTTGGACTGGTTTTAATTTTTTGAACATCGTTTAAGACACTTTCTTTTATTTTATCGTTAGCTAATTTTCGGTTAGCTAAAATGGATACGGTTCCTAGTATTAATATTAGGAACAATGACAATATGCCATATAATAGTGCGGAAGTAATAAAGCCATTTTTTTTCATTGGTCACATCCCCTATTCTTATTTAGATTATACCTTATTTATTTTTTTTATACAAGGGGTTGGGGGCATGTCCTATGCTTTTAATTATGCTTTGAATAGAATATTACAGGTGATATTATGCGAAATTTTTGGTGTGGACGGGGCAAGTGGTCACTTATTTGTTTAATATGTATGATTATTTTATTTTATCAAATGTTAATTACGATTTTTATTGTTTCAAGGTTTAATGTGTTTTTAATTTTTGTGTTTATGATTTTACTGTTTTGCGCTATTTTTAGGCTCTTTTGGTGAGATTAAGTTTTCGGTTTTATAAAGTTTATCTAGCATTTTACTTATTTCTTTACAGTTTTGATATTCGGTGTTTTGAAAGTTTATTAAATCTGGAAGGGATATTAAAATAAAAAGCAACTCTTTTTCGTCTTTTTTTAGAGGATAGTTTTTTTCGTATTCGTTTAAGAGGGGTTCAAAGTCAAAATCTAAGGCATGGTTTTGATATAGTTTATAGAGGTCGAAAACTGGGCTACCGATTTTAGCTTTATCCCAGCTTATTAGATACGGGGATGATGATTCTAGGAAATGCTCTAGTTTTAAATTATTATGAAGGACGACACGGCGCTGTTTTCTTTTTTCTTTGATATTGGTATGCCATTTATCTAGTCTTTGTTTGGTTCTATCTATGGTGTCATATATTTTTGAGATGTTTCTAGCTAAGAGTTGTTCACTTGGGCTCATATAGACTTTGGTTTCGATTATAGTTATTAGATCGGTATAATAGAGATAAAGATAGTTTAGATTGTTATCTAGGTCATCGTATATTTGTTCATAATAATCTAAGTCTATTTCTTTATAGTGAGTAGTTTTACTATGAAGTAAGGCTATTAGTCTGATTAAATCTAAGATTTTTTGTTCATCTGGGATATCTAGGCTTTCTATATAGGTTTCTAATTGATAAGGGTCATTTTCGCTATTTAAAAAGAAGGGCAAGTAATCAAAACTGCGCGATTTTAAATAGTTTAAAATTTGCGGGTTTAACTTTCCTTCTTTATAGATATATTTACCATCATTGGTTTCGATAATGGTTATTTTACCTTGTTTTTTATAGCTTCTAGCGATAAGGCCTTTACTTTTTAAGATTTTATTTATTTTCATTGTCTTTTATTATGAGTTTACTTCCCATCTGCATGTCATTTAGGTCATTATAGGCTTCTAATTCTTCTTTGGTTATTTGATATTTTTGCAAGATTGATTCTACTGTATCATTTTCAGTTACGACATGGACTTTATATACGGCATATCTTTCGTTTTCGTCTAGGTTTTCAAAGATTGATTTTGTGGTTTCAGTGTTTTCATTTTCTGTTTTACTGACAGTTTCAGTTTCTTCTTGATTTTCTTCATTTGTGGTTTCTTCTCTGATATCTTCTGGTTCGTTAGGGATAACGGTTTTTTCTTTTGTCACGAAGGTTTCCTCCTTTTCTTCTAGGTTATCAATAACAACTTCTATGTTGATGGATAGTATTTGATTATTGACTAGTTCATAATAAAAGTCATTGATATCGACGTTAATATTTTTGGTCTCATATTTTTTATCGATACTTATAGAAAATGGCAAGATATATTCAAAGGGGTCAACATTGATACTGGCTTCGGTTAGTTTATAGGTTCCACTTACGATAAATTCACCGGATATTTGGTTTCCTTCATTTAGTTTTAGGGTGTGTTCTAGTGAAATACTGCTTATTTCATGAATTTTGTTATCAAAGCTTAATTCTTTTTGAAATGGTATTAATTTTTTCATGGTATCTCCTCCTAAATAAATATATGTCTATTTTTTAAAATAATTCTTCATATAGCGTGCTGGCATGGTCGAAATTTGTCTTATACCAAATATTTTCTATATAGGTATTTCTATTATTTTGATATTTTAAGTAATAGGCATGTTCCCAAAGGTCAATAGTAAATAATGGAGTTAGGTTATAGGAAAGTGGTGTTTCTTGGTTTGACATATTAATTATAGATATATTACCATTACTGTCAGTTACTAAAAAGGTATAGCCGGAACCGGTTAATTTTTTTGATTTTTCTTGGAATTGTTTTTTAAAGTTATCAAAGTTTCCATAGGTTTCATTTATTTTGCTTAAGAGTTTTCCTTTAGGTAATGAAGGGGTGTTATTTAGACTTTGCCAGTAGAGATTATGGTTTAGGATGCCACCGGCATTATAAAGTATGTCTCCCCTATCTTTTAAGGGAAATTCTTCTATTTTTTGGGGTATTTCTTCTAAGGGCATTTTATAGTTTGTTAATTTATTTAGATTTTCCATATATTTTTTATGATGTTTATTATAGTGAATATTTACGGTTCTTTCATCGATGATGGGTTCTAGAGCATAATAAGGGTATGGCAGGTTGATTATATTATACATATTTCGCCTCCAATTAATTATATTAATTTTGGCAATAAAAAAGAAGAGATTTTCTTCTTATTCAATAATGTATTATTCTACAATCTCAAACGGTTTTGACTCTGTTCCGGTTCCTTCAAAAATTACGTCTGATGCAATATAAAAGGTTGGACGAACACCGCCATTACTTTGACTACCATTGACATGAGCTCCTTGAATTACACTTCCATCTCCATCTGGAAATATTGCTATTGCATGATATTTATTATTTGCATCCGCAGATATTGTCCACCACCAATTATCTTCGGTATACATCCAATTTGAATTTTGGCATATATTAAAATTATCATTAACTAATTCTAATGTACCACATTGATTCTTATTTGTACTTGCTCTAATATATTCGCTTACTGTAATTAGCCCTATTTTTGCCTCGAATTTTGAATTATTTTCTCCTACTATTTGAGAATATAAATCACTACTCCATTCTGATACTTCGCCAATTGACCAATTATGAGATTTTATTTTGTTAGATTCAGTTATTGTGGATATATATGAATTATTTAAGTAATAATTTAGCTGAGCGTTTTCCCACTCATTAGCGTTATAACTATTCCAATGTTGACTTGATGATAAAAATTTATTTCTTATTATTTTTATAGTTCCATCATTTTCTACTGATATTATTCTCCAACCAGCTGTTTCACCATTAAAAGTTAAATAATTATTTGGATTATTTCCTTTAAATATATATCTTCCGTCTTCGTATTCATCTTCATATAGTCCATCTCCTGAGGTCACAACTTTAGATATATTTAATATACTATCTGCGGCTGTTGAAGGACTTGGTGGAAAACATATTCCATATAACTCATCTATAGCTCCTTGTACATTTTTGCTTTGTAGTCCACTTTCTGTATTATCATATATTACATCATTACTTGGAAAATATGTAGCAGCGGATACACCTATGGTTCCAAAGATTAAAGCACCTAAAATAAAGTAAAATGGTTTGGTATTGATTACTTTCTTGATTTTATTTGACATTTTTATTCTCTCCTTAGATTATTTAACTGGACGAAAAAAATACCGATAATTAATTTCGGTATTTTATTTATCTAAATCATCTAGAAAATCATCGATTGTTAATATTTGTTTATCAATTTGGTCTAAGGAGATTTGTTTTTCTTTTTTTATTTTTGGTTTCTCTTTTTCTTCTGGTTCAATGGTTTGCTTTATGTTATTTTCTTCTTCTATTTGTTTTGAAGCGTTTTCTAAATCTTTAGATGTTAGCATTTCTGTTTGAAGGAATACTTTTTTTATTTTATCTTTGGTGATTGTAGAGCCAGTTTGATAACGGTCACAAATTGGAATTTCTGATGATTTATAATAGGTTATTTCATTTGTTAAGATACCTATTTCTTTTTTATGGTTTATGATTAAGGCACTTATTAGTTTATAAGGATTGGTTTTAACGTCTCTAATAGCAAGCAGACCTTTTCTAGCTCTTGACATAAGGTCAAATTCTTCTATTTTAACTCTTTTAGCGGTACCTTTATCAGTGACGAATAAAGCATATTCGGCCGTGTTGAAGGACTGTCCACTAATGACATAGTCATCTTTTAGGTTAATGGCTTTGACGCCACTACCTCTTAGTCCGGTTAGAGGTATTTCTTTAGTCAAGTATCTTAGCGCAAGACCATTATGGGTTGAAACTAGAACTTCTTCTTTAGCTACTGTAACATTTACGACTTTATCTTTTGGTTTTAATTTCATTAAGTTTACTGGTTTTGAGTATCTTTGGACTTTTAGGTCTTGAATACTGGTTTGTTTAACCATACCGTTTTTAGTAAAGGTTAAGAAATTAACGTTTTCTTTAAAGTTTTTAGTTAAGTATGAGCCGATTATTTCTTCATCACTACTTATTTTAATTATGTTACTGATATGTTTACCCATGTCTTTCCATTTTAAATCAGGAAGTTCATGAACAGGAACGTAAAGGAAGTTTCCAAGTGATGTAAATAGTAGTAAAGTGTCCATAGTATTAGCTTCATAGACAGCGGTTTTAAAGTCTTTATCTTTAAGGCCAGTTTCATCATTAATTGAAGCAGCGTAGCTTCTTAGGGAAACTCTTTTGACATAGCCTTCATTGGTTAAGACGACTATACAGTCTTCTTTTGGAATTAAAGATGTGGCACTGATTTTAATTTCGGTGACTTCGTCTTTTATTTCGGTTTTTCTAGGGGTGGCATACTCTTTTTTTATCATTTTAAGTTCGGTTTTCATGACGTGTTTTAAGGCTTCTTCATTTTCTAAGATTTGGGTCCATATAGCTATTTCTTTAGCTTTTTCTTCCATTTCTTTTTTTAGTTCAGTGACATCGGTATTGGTTAGCTTATATAATTGTAAATTGACAATGGCTTCGGCTTGTGGTTTTGTAAAGTCAAATTCGGTTTGCAAGTTTTCAATGGCATTTGCTTTATTTTTAGAGGCTCTGATAACTTTTATTACTTCGTCTAAGATTGACAAGGCTTTGATTAAGCCTTCTAAAATGTGCATTCTAGCTTTAGCTACTTTTAAGTCGAATTCGGTTCTTCTTGTGATGACTTCTTTTTGATGGGCAATATAGGCATCTAGTATTTCTAAAATACCTAAGACCATTGGTCTTCTATTGACAATAGCGACCATATTATAGTTATAAGATATCATCATATCAGTGTTTTTTAACAAGTAATTTATGATTAAATCTTCGTTGGCGTCTTTTTTTAAGTCAATGGCTATTTGCAGACCATTTCTATCGGTTTCATCTCTGACTTCAGCGATACCGTCGATTTTTTTCTCTATTCTAATATCGTCGATTTTTTTGACTAGAGCGGCTTTATTTACTTCATAAGGGATTTCAGAGATGATGATTTGTCTTTTTGATTTAGGACCGGTTATTTCATATTTACATCTGACATTGATTTTACCTTTACCAGTGGTGAAGGCATCTTTAATACCTTTTAGGCCTTCGGCGACACCGCCGGTTGGAAAATCTGGTCCTTTGACGATATCTAAGATGGTATCTAATTTGCAGTTAGGACTATCAATACGTTTGATAGTAGCATCGATTATTTCGCCTAAATTATGAGGGGGAATATTGGTGGCATATCCCGCAGAAATACCGGTGGCACCGTTTACTAGAAGGTTTGGAAATCTAGCTGGTAAGACGGTAGGTTCTAGGAGAGTGTCATCGTAGTTTAGGCTCATTAAGACAGTATCTTTATTAATATCTTTTAAAAGTTCACCGGCAACTTTAGTAAGTCTTGCTTCGGTATAACGCATGGCAGCAGCGCCATCACCGTCCATTGAGCCATTATTTCCTTGCATTTCGACGTAACAGAGGTTATTTTTCCACCACTGACTCATTCTAACTAGGGCATCATAGATACTAGAGTCACCGTGTGGGTGATAGAAACCCATGATATTTCCGACGGCTTTGGCTGATTTTTTAGTTGGTTTATCATAGGTATTGCCATCTTTATACATACCGAATAGAATTCTTCGTTGAACTGGTTTTAGACCGTCTCTGACATCAGGAAGGGCTCTATCTTGGATAATGGCTTTAGCATACCTACTAAAGCTATCGCCCATGATGTATTCTAGTGAGTAATCATATATTCTTTTTACTGCTTCTTCCACTTTATTCACCTACTTTGCATAATTATCTTCGAGAGTAAATTCGACGTTTTCTTCAATCCATTTTTTTCTAGGTTCGACATTATCACCCATAAGGACACTAACTCTTCTTTCGGCTAGAGCGGCGTCTGTAAGGTTTACTTTTATCAAACTACGTTTACTTGGGTCCATTGTGGTTTCCCATAGTTGCTCGGCGTTCATTTCACCTAAACCTTTATATCTTTGTTTTTCTAGTTTTATTTTATGTTGTTTCCTAATTTCTTCGGCTCCTTCATCAGTCCAAGCGTAGCCATAGACTTTATTACCATTTTTTAAGGCATATAAAGGAGGCATGGCGATATATAGATGGCCATTTTCAATGAGAGGCTTCATAAATCTATAGAAAAAGGTTAAGAGTAATATGGCAATATGGGCGCCATCATCGTCGGCATCGGTCATGATGATGACTTTATCGTAGTTACAATCTTCAATTTTGAAGTCACTACCTATACCGGCTCCAATGGTTTGAATCATGGTATTTATTTCATTATTGGCTAGGACATCGGTTAGAGATGCTTTTTCGGTATTTATGACTTTACCTCTTAAAGGAAGGATGGCCTGGAATTTACGGTCTCTTCCTTGTTTGGCGGAACCACCAGCTGAATCTCCTTCTACTAGAAATAATTCATTGATTTTTTTATTTTTGGTTTGAGCCGGAGTGAATTTATCACTAATTGATTTTTCTTTTCGGTTTTTACCTTTACCGTTTCTAGCTTCATCCCTTGCTTTTCTAGCGGCTTCTCTTACTTGTTTTGATTTGACCATTTTTTCTAAGATTTTAGTGGCTACTTCTTTATTTTCTTCTAGGAAAAATTGAAGGTTTTCGGTCGTGATGCTGTCGGTAGCTGTTCTAGCAGCTGGAGAGCCTAGTTTACCTTTGGTTTGACCTTCGAATTGGAGTAATTTTTCTGGTATTTGGAGGCTGATGATAGCGGTTAGTCCTTCTCTTGTATCTGGACCTTCAAAATTTTTATCTTTTTGTTTTAGATAACCATTATTTCTAGCATAGTCATTAAATACTCTAGTTAAAGCGGTTTTGAAACCGACTTCATGAGTACCACCATCAGATGTTTTGACATTGTTTACAAAAGAAATAATATTTTCTGAATAGCTTTCGGTATATTGGAAAGCAACTTCGACATTGATACCGTCTTTGGTGCCATGAAAGTCATATGGTTTATGAAGAACTTTTTTATCAGTATTTAGATATTCAGCAAAGGCATTTAAACCTTTTTCATAGTGATATGACTCTTTTTTTTCGGTCTGTTCATCATAGATATCGATAGTGATATTTTTAAGTAAAAAAGCACTTTCTTGCATCCTTTCACAAATAGTTGAAAAGGAAAAGGCCTGCGTTTGAAAAATTTCATCATCGGGCATGAAACGAACTTTAACGCCAGTTTTATTAGTTTTGCCTATTTTTTTTAATGGTTTATCTAAGTGACCACCATTTTTAAAGCTGATGAAGTATTCTCCCCCATCTCTTTTGATAGTAACTTCCATCCATTTACTTAAGGCGTTGACAACAGAGGCTCCAACACCATGAAGACCACCAGATACTTTATAACCTGATGTTTCAAATTTACCTCCGGCGTGCAGAACTGTATATATTACTTCAGGGGTTGATTTACCACTTTCGTGCATACCAACTGGTATTCCCCTACCAAAGTCTTCAACACTAATACTACCATCTTTATGGAGGGTTATATTTATTTTATCACCAAAGCCATTAATGGCTTCATCTATACTATTATCGACTATTTCCCATATTAAATGGTGAAGCCCTCTTTTGTCAGTTGAACCAATATACATACCTGGTCTTTTTCTAACGGCTTCTAGTCCTTCTAATATTTTTATTGAGTGTTCATCATATTTAGGCATATCATCACCATAAACGATTATAACAGAAAAACCTTTAAAAAACAAATAAAAGCGTCAAATTATGTGAAATAAATTTTTGAAAAAGAAAACTTATGTTTTGATTTTTAGTACTTTTTAATACCCTTGAAAAAAGTGGGAAAATGTGCTATTATGTATATAGATGAGAGAAATCTCATATAATAAAAAGGGAACATTCAGTTGTGTCTTGCCTGAATGTCTACCTAATACAGATTAAGTTAGACATTTAATTCATTATTGATGAATTAAGTGTCATTTTTTTATTGCGATTACCATGAAGGTAAGGAGCGATAAAATGATAGTAATATATCTTAGAACTCTTAGTACAAAAGCTCTTTTAGACATTATTATCAAACCTCCTCTCTATAAAGATTAGAGGTAGACACTTAGGCAACTGATATTCCCTATGTACATTATATAAGATAACTAATAGTTATTTAAGACGTTTTTATTCTTTTATTTTTAGACATATAAAAATTCATAGACTTTTTACTATCTATGAATTTTTTATATTATCTTTATAATCTATTTTTTAAAATTTGTTCAGTCCTAAGAATTTACCACATATGGGTCAGATTGCGTTCCGCTTCCAGTCAAAGTGACTTCAGAGTTTAGATAGACGGTCGGACGGATCGCAAAACTTACATTACCTGCATAAATATAACCATTAGCATCTAGATGACCACCAGAGTGTATATTAAATACACGATTAGAAGTATCAACACGAGACGACAGTGTCCACCAAGAATCATTTATATACATCCAGGTTGTATTTTTACAAGTATTATAATTATTTCTATATAAATTAAATGTATTACAAGATTGAATTGAATTTGTTCTTAAATACTCACTTAATGTTATTAGTGCTATTTTTCCTTTCCATATAGTACTATTTTCATCTTTTACTTGGTTCCCTAAATCAGTATTATTATATGTTATTGACCCTATACTAAAGTCTTTGGCAACAATTTGACTTTGTGCTGTACTATTTAGTCCATTATAATATGTGCTATTTAAATAGGTATTAAGTGTTGCCGGTTTAGCCCATCCTAATATGAAACCCGGCAGATAGCACTTAAAGAACGTTTTTAATTTGTTTTTTATTTTATTTTTCATGTTTGCCTCCAATTTTATTAATTCAATTATAAGATTTAGTTATGTCGAATATTATCGTATTTAATTAAATTATAACATTAAATTTTTAAAATTGGAATATATATTCTGAATATATAGGCATTTTATTATTTTGGGTGTAAAAAAAGAAGGATTAGTTTCCTCCTTTATCGATTAATTTTTTGATTTCATCTAAGGCACACTGAGCATCGACGCAATTCATACCTGTTTTGGTATTATCATAAGATAGGTCAATGGCTCTTAGGGTTATTCTAACATTATATGTACTACTTAAGGTATTGGTGCCATCAGTTACAGTTGCGACTACGGAACCATGATAGTCAAATTCGACATTTTGGATTTTTGCTTTGACTTCTACTGGTGGTTCGTTATCTTTTTGATAGCTACAAGTTAAGGTTGTACCACAGCCTTCTGGATAAGTAATGGTAACTGTTTTTGGATATATTCCTTGTTCTTGGAAGGACGGGGTTACAAAGCTTGTTGTAGTGACATTTTTATTTGCCTCAGCGGTGACATCTCTTTCATTTGTTACTCTAACTTTTACATTATAGGTTGTGCCTTGAGTTAGGTTTTCAAAGGTATAAGTGTTTTTAGTTCCACCATCTATCCAACTACCATTATTGATTGAGTATTCATATTTAGTTATATCGAAGTTTGAGTTAGCATGAGCGACAACGTTGATACTATGAGAGTTAGCACTTGTAGATATATCTAAGATGATACTATCATCAATTTGCTCGATTTCAACATCATAACTATTACTTAGCATGCTTTCACCATCAGAGACAGTGGCTAGAATACTACCGCTTTCGGTGAACTCAACTTTAGCTTCGGTATCTTTGACGGTTACTGGTTCTTGACCATTTACTTGATAGGTACAAGTTAGAGTATCTTTACACTCTTCTTGGAAGTGGATGGTTACTGTTTTAGGGTTGATACCTTCTTCAGTGAAGGTTGGTTCTTTTAGTTCTATTTTGACACCTTCAATATCAATTAGATATGGGTCTTCTCTAGTGCCAGTTCCACCAGTAATGACAGTACTATCTGAAAGATATAGAGCTGGCGCGACATAGGCATTTTGGTTATCTGAAGCTAAGTTATAAGTTAGGCTACCTGGAGTTTTATTTATACTGAAGACTTGGTTATTATTATTGATATTTGGAGTTATGGTCCACATGTAGCCAATTTCTGGAACGATACTATATATCCAATTGGTATTAATACAGGTATTTGTATTGTTATTATTTAAGCTTATGGTTCCACACTGATTGGTATTTGAGTTAGCTTTAATATATTCTGAGGCGGTGATTAAACCAATTTTACCGTTCCACTGAATAGTTTTTTCATCTTCCATTTGGGTTTTTATATTATCGTTATTGGCGGTTATTGGACCAACGTTCCAAGCATGAGTGATGATATTGACTTTATTTGTAGTTATTTTATTTAGATAATCATTATTTAGATAGATATTTAATGAAGCGTCTTTTAGAACGTTACCTGCGACACTACCGTTAGTGAAGTTATCATTTATAGACCATGCGTTACAGCCGTTTGGACTATTTGCACAGTAGGTACCCCCTGCACCACTACTATTTTGGTCTCTTGAACCTGCGTTATCAAAGGCATAATTGCTTTCGGTTTCACTACGGATGATTTTGATGGTTCCATCTTTTTCTAGGGAGATTATACGCCATAGTTCATCATTAAATTTGATATAGTTATTAGGGTTAGCGCCTTTAAAGATACATTTTCCATCTTCTTCACTATCAAAGTACATACCTGAGCCTTCGGTGACGACGTTTTCAGGGACGCACTCTAAGGATGATGAGTGATTATTATTTTTGGAGGTATCAAAGGCGATGGTTGAGAAGGTGCCATTATTAAATTCGGCAAATAGTCTACCTTTATTTTGAATTGGTTTAGCATCTATTTTAGAGATGAATTCACGGAGGCTTTGGCTGATATTATTATCTTCTTTATTATTGACATAATACTGTATAGCTTTGACATCTGAACTGGTATAGATGACGGTTTTAGCCCCCATTTCTTTCATGAAGGTATCACAGAAGGTATCGGCTAAGTTTACATCTAGATTACAGCTATCATTTTTATAGACTAGGACATATGGTTTATCAACGGTTAGATATTCTGAGAGGTCATACTGATTGGTGGTTAAATAGTTAGCAACAGAGGATAAATCATATATAGATTCAACGTTATTATGATTATAGCTATTTTTATAATTATTGGTTAGATTACTGAACTGAATGAATAGGACGATTAATATGGTTAGAACAAAGGTTGAGACTATTAGGGCTTCAGCTAGTAAGAATCCTTTTTCATTTTTCATGTTTACCCTCTTTTCTATTTTAGTTTTTTAACATTTTCTTTAGTTCATCTAAGGCACACTGAGCGTCTTCACAAGGTAATTCGGTTTTTTCGTTTTGATATGACAGGTCAGCGGCTTTAAGTTTAATTACGACATTATAAGTATTATTGGCATTATTATTACCATCGGTGGCATTTGCGACGATGTTTCCATGATAGTCAAAGTCAACATTGACGGTTTGGCTTGAGACAACTACGGTATTGCCATTATCTTTTTGATATGTACAGGTTAGAGATGTTCCACAACCTTCTGGATAAGTGATGGTTACGGTTTTCGGATAGACACCTTGTTCTTTAAAGGTTGGTGTAGTTATACTTAGGGTGGTTTCACTTCTATTTGCGGTGACTACTTTACCGGTTTTAGTGGTTATTCTAGCCATGATTTCATAGGTGGTTCCTTGCGTTAGATGTTCAAATACGTAGATATTAGTATCACTTTCTTCCCAAGTGCGACCACCATCATTTGAAAATTCATATTTGGTTATGGTACTTGTGGCGTTTGCATTAGCAATAGCAGTGATGGTATTAGTTGTGGCTCTAGTTGAAACGGTTAAAGAAGCTGAATCTTCATTTACTTTAGAAGTTAAGGTTATATTATCACTAATTACATATTCGTCATTAGGGTTACCTATTTTATTATTACCATTATACCAGCCATCTAAAATATATCCTTCATTTGGAGTGATTGCTGGCAAGGTTATTTTACAGCTTGAGTTACCGGCTTCAATGGTACAGCTTTTAGTAGAGGCACCGATGGAAGCGATGTTTTCGCCTTTAATAAAGGTGGCGGTTACGACTTTATTTTGAACGGTGATACTACTGCCACTACCACTGTCATCTGCTGATGAGACATTACCGGCTTTATCTTTGACCCAAATATAATAGGTACCTGAAGATTTACTAATGGTGATGGTTCCTTCTTTGCCGGCTTTGATATCGGTGGTGACCCAGTCGCTGGCGTCTAGTTCAGGTTTAGTGTTGCTTTCACTGATATAATATCCGGTGATACCACTGACATTATCGATAGCTTTGACATTTATTTTAGAGTTTTGTTCAATGGTGATATTATTTATGGTCGGTTTTTCATTATCGATATTTATAATTTCGGTACTATTTGTGATTATACTGGCGCCAGTTACTTTAGCCTCGAGAGAAGAAATTTTAGTGAAGACAGGAAGTTCAAAGTTTCCTTCTTTGGCAGTTTGCCAATTTCCATCATCTATTTTATATTGATAGGTATAACCACTACCCATATTTGGATATTTGATAATTACTTTACGTTCATGAACCCAATTATTATTATCTGGGTTAATTATGAAGTCTATTTGATGTAGGTTTGAATTAGCGTCACACTCATCTTTTTCGACGATTTGGTGAGTGATATTTCCATCGTTATCGATGGTGATATAGACGGTTTTATCTGTGATATCTTCGCCAGTTTCGACATCGATTACAGGGTCAACTAGTTTACCATCGTCAACTAAGTCTTGAATTGGAATACAGTAAGTTCCACTTTTATTTATATCGATATTTTCTTCGATATAGTTATCGACAGCATCATAGATTAGACTATCGTTTATTTCGCCTGCTTTATCACCATTTTGAGCCATTTTATCAATTATGGTCGGCATAAGTAATAAAAGAAGCAAGGCAATAATTACTATTACGCCTAATATTTCTGCTAGGGTAAAACCTTTTTTATTCATTATTCTCACCTACTATTGTTAATTTTATTATAGCTATTTTTCATAAGTATATTGTCAAATTATATCTATCTATTTTCTTATAATAATTATAAACTATTAATGAAGGTAATGCAAGCATATTACTTTAGTTAAAATATATTAATAAATTAAAATAAAAAATGATATTGCAAAATAAAAGCCCTTATAAAATAAAGGCTAATCTATTGTTTTGATGGAAAATAGGAATTTTCTTTATATAATTTTTAAAAATATATTTTGATTTAAAAATTAGGAATATTATGCGAGTGCGAGTTTACTATGTAAAGTACCAAGTTTTTTTACAAAACCAGTTGCTTGCTCTTTTTCTTTTTCACCAAATTGTTCATTTAAAGCTAAAACACTACTTTTATATCTATTATATGCGAAATCATAGTCACCATTTTCGATAGCTTTAACACAAGGTTCTACAATATGACTATATATATAATTATATATTTGTTCATTGTTATCTAAGGCATCAATATTTTTAACTATTGTTGGAGCAACATTATAATATAGCTCTATGTCTTCTTTTGAAACAAAATTATCTCTAAACCATCTTAAAACAGTTAATTCGTAGCAATTATCATCAAATTTATCTTGAAAATGTTCCATACAGGCAGATGTTAAATAACATTGACCACTGGACGTTTCTTTTTTACCATTAACTTTAGTAACAATCTCAACCTTTTTACCCTCACTTACTTTTATATGTGCAGTATCATGCGAAGCAGCACGGCTACTAGGGCTATATATATCAATTTTTGCTCCTTTTCCATTACTATATGGTGTTACTTTGATTTCTTTATCATTATCTGACATTTTACGCTTCTCCTCTCATATCAATTAATTTTTTTCTTAACTGCATTATTTCAGAGAGCCATATAACGGCTTCATCAGTAAGTTCATCTTCATTACCTGTATCAACCTCAAAAATATACTTTTCTTTTAGTTTATCTAATTTATTATAGGTATCTAATAATTCATCAGGTGTAATAAAATCTAAATTTCTAATAGTTTGAAATTTTGTACTCCACTCAACTATTTTATCAAGTATTTGTTTAATTTCTTTATGGTCATTTTGATAAGTTTTTAATTTTGCCATCATAGATAATGGTCCAATTAATCTTGTGAGTGCAACATATAATTTACTTTCTACTTCATATAAGTCTTTCTTATCATTATTTTCCAATGGTAACCTCCAATCTTGTGAATAAGAGATGAAATAATAATTTTCTTATTCAACTATCAACAATATTATCACTTTTTATTATAGTCGGCAAATTTTCTATTCTTTTAAGAGTTCTTCTAATGGTTTTATTTTATATCCTTTTGACTGGACATAGTTTAATATGGCATTAAGTTCATCGTTTAAGCTTTTATTTACTTCTAGAGAAATTATAGATCCTTTAAGGATAGATTTTTTGATGTTTAAAAGATAGTTTTTTTTGATGGTGGTTTTGGGCATGATGGTATATGAGTTTTGGATATGGCAGTTTTTTATGATGGTTTTATTAGGTTTTTCGGTATAACAATAGTTATATATTTGCGGGCCAATATTAGTAATTATGGTTTTCATCCAGATAAAGTCACTATCGGTATAGTCTTCATTATTACTTAAGTTTCCGACGGTATGGCCTTTTTGAATTAGATTTATTATTTGATTATGGTGTTTTTCGAGGTATTTACTTTCGATGAAAAATGTGGCTTTGATTTTTCTTTGGTTTAAGGTGTTTATGATATATGTGAGGTCATCTTTGGGGTCTACTTTAAAAAGTAAGGTTATATCTGATTTAGTGTTATTACCATTGATTATGTATTTATCTTTATTTTTATCTAGGGTGTTTTGGACTTTTAATGGTTTATATACTAGTAGTTTATCATCAAAATACCCTATTTTACTCATGGCTTCATAGCTTTTTTGAATATCAACTTCTTTACCGTTGACACCGGGAATTATAGTATTATCTTTGATAATAGGTTCGATGGCATTTTCTTTATAGCCATCTTTTTTACTTTTTATTTCAATGAGTAAGGGGTCGCTTAATTTAGCAGTTGTGCCGACTTTTTCAGTATATATGAAGCTTGCAACCATTAAGGTTATGAGGCCTACCATTTGAAAGAATTTTTTCATATTCTCACCTATGGAATTATATGATTATGTTTAAGGTATATGATTTTTTTCACTATTTAGTTTTTTTATCATATGATACTATGAAGGGGGCAAACTATATGAACGGACAATATTATAGTTATAATATGAACAGACAGCCTATGCGTCCTGGCGGTCCACGTCCTGGAGGTCCTGGCAGACCACCGGGACCTAATCAAGGTGGGTTTTTAGGACCGTTTATTTTAGGTGGAATTACTGGAGGACTTATTTCACCACTTTTTTGGGGTAATAATCGTCCTATATATTATCCTTATTATCCACCTTATTATGGACCATATCCATTTTACCGATAAAAAGACCTGTTAAAGGTCTTTTTGGGTATACTGTTTAGATGTTTCATCTAAGTCTTTAATTAGGGACATTATTTCTTCTTCGTTTTTTAATCTAGTTCCACTGGCGTACATGTGGCCACCGCCACCATGATTAGCGGCAACTTCGTTGATGATTGGGCCTCTTGACCTAATGGATACTCTATATGTTCCTAAGTCTTTATCTTCGGTGGCGGTAACCCACACTAGCATTTCGTTTATATGGTTAAAGCTATTTATCATGTTACCAGGAGTGGCGGCGTCGACGTTATATTTTTTTAAGGTTTCATCATGGATGATTAGGTAACCGACTTTATTTTCGGTGATTTGATAATTCATGGACATATAGCCTTGAAATTTGATTTCTTTATAAGATCTTAGGTATAGCTCATTATATATTTTAGCTATGTCGATATTGGTTTCTTTTAATAATCTACTTACGATGTCAAAGGTTTTTGAATTAGTGTAGGAAAACATAAATCTATTGGTATCGGCAATTAGGCCAATATATAGTTTTTCACCGGCTTCTTTAGTTAGTTTTAGATTTGTTTGGAAGGCTAGTTCTAATATCATTTGGGAAGCACTAGATGCTTTATCGTCTATCCACTCTAATTTACACATGGTTTCGACATATGGATGATGGTCAATTTTTATGGAGTTATTTATTTTTCTTGGATCAATGCCATCTACTCTTTTATGGTCTGGGGTATCGGTGACGATTAAAAGAGCGTCGTCTATGTTTTCAGGCAATTTATCAAGTTCGCCAAGATATCTAAATTTGGCAGCTGGGCTTCCGATACAATAAACTTTTTTATTTGGAAAGTTATCGATGATTAGTTGTTTTAAGCCAAGTGAACTACCTAAGGCATCAGGATCTGGTCCAACATGTCTAGCAATTATGATAGTATTTGCTTTTTTTATTTGTTTTAATATTTGTTTATATATATTTGGTTTAAATAAATTCATTTATATCACACTTTCTTTCATTAATGATTATAACATATTTTGATGTATTTCGGGAACTAGTGTTTTTATGTTTAAAGTATTGACTTTATTAGTAATTACATATATAATTAATGTCAGCGTGTTAAGCAGCGTTATTTTGAGAGTTATAATGTGGATATTCCCTATAGGGGTTACTTATTTGGCTGCGAAAATAAGTATTGATATATTCCACCCTATATATTCGGCAAAATAACCTTTCGCGCTTGTGGAAGGAGGAGTTTTTATGGCAAGATATCTTGGACCTACTTACAAAAAGTCTAGACGTTTTGGGTTTTCTATTTTAGAAAATGGCAAGGAACTTGCGAGAAGACCTTATGCGCCTGGTGAACATGGTCAAGACCGTAAGAAAAAATTATCTAACTATGGTATTCAATTACAAGAAAAGCAAAAGGTTAAGTTTATGTATGGACTTAGCGAGAAACAAATGAAGAGGGCTTTTGAAAAAGCTGTTAAAATGAAAGGTGTCAATGGTGAAAACTTATTAAAATTATTAGAAAGTCGTTTAGACAATCTAGTATATCGTATTGGTTTTGCGACTACGAGAAAAGGTGCGAGACAATTAGTTAATCACGGACACATTACTGTTAATGGCAAGAGAGTTGATATTCCATCTTATCAAGTTAAACCTGGTGATGTTATCAGTTTAATGGAAAATGATAAGGAAATGGCTATTGTTAAAGCTTCTTTAGAGGCTTTACATAATAGAGTTGAATTTATTTCTTACGATGACAAGAAAATGGAAGCAACATATGTTAGATATCCTGAACGTAGTGAACTTAGTGCGGATATTGATGAAGCATTAATTATCGAATACTACAACAGAAATTAGAGAACTTGGTTTCTCTTTTTTTGTTTTTAAAAACATTAGATTTTTGGTCTAATGTTTTATGGTTCCAATAAAGTATTTCTTTTTACCTCTTTTTAAAACTAATATTTCGTTATCGATGGCTAGTTTATTATTTACGATATAATTTTCATCTTGAATTTTTTCTTCGTTAATGGTGATACTGCCAGCGTTTACAAATTCTCTAGCTTCTCTTTTACTGGAAGCTATTTTATTGATGGTTAACATTTCGATTATGTTTACGTTGTTTTCGGTTTCAAAGGTTGGAACGCCTTTGAAGACGTCTTTGATTTCTTCTTTAGTTAAGTTTTTGACATGACCACTAAATAAGGCTTCGCTCATTTCTTTTGCTTTTTCGGCCTCTTTAGGGCCGTGCAGGAAGGTGACGATTTCTTTAGCTAATGTTTTCTGAGCTATTCTAAGTTCTGGCTTTTCTTCTTGCTGTTTAACGATGTTTTCGATTTCTTCTTTAGTTAAGAAGGTATATATTTTTAAATAATCGATAACTTTTTCATCATCACTATTTAAAAGATATTGATAAATTTCATAGCTAGATGTTTTATTTTTATCAAGCCATAAAGCATTACCTTCTGATTTACCGAATTTTTTGCCATTTTTATCAGTTACTAATGGCATAGTGAATCCATATACTTCATGACCAGTTTTTTTTCTAATCAAGTCAATTCCAGCAGTTATATTACCCCACTGGTCTGAACCAGCACATTGTAATATACAATTTCGAGTTTCATGTAAATATAGATAGTCTAATGCTTGCATAATCATATAAGAAAATTCAGTATAAGTGATACCACTATCTAGTCTTCTTCTGATGATATCTTTATCAAGCATGTAATTAACATTAAAATATTTACCATAATCTCTTAAAAAGTCGATGAAATTGATATTTTTAGACCATTCATAGTTATCGACAACTTCAAAGCCAAATAAATCTTCAACTTGTTTTTTTAAACATTTAAAGTTATGTTCAATAACTTCTACTGGTTGCATTTGTCTTTCTTCGGTTGGTCTTGGATCACCGATTCTTCCAGTCGCACCACCGACTAATAAAATGGGATGATGACCAGCTTTTTCTAATCTTTTGCTGATTAAGAAACTAGATAGATGTCCAAGATGTAGACTATCAGCAGTTGGATCAGTTCCGATATAAAAGGTTAAGCCTCCGGCGTTTAGTTTTTCTTCCAAATCTTCTCCAGCTTCATCTTTAATAAGACCACGCCATTTTAATTCATCATATAATTTCATTAGTTTTCCTCCTTACTATTCATATGGGTTACAATATCAACGCTATGGCTAGTACCTATTCTAGTGGCACCAGCTTCGATTAATTTATTCATTTGACTAAAGGTGTTTATGCCACCACTAGCTTTTATTTCTAGAACTTCATTTTTGCGTTCGTTTATTAATTTTACATCTTCTAGGGTTACTCCCCTACTTCCAAAGCCAGTATTGGTTTTAATAAAGTTTACAAAGGTATCGTTACATATTTCAGTCATTTTAATTATTTCATCTTTGGTAAGCAATGAGGTTTCGATGATAACTTTTAAGATTTTACCATCGATTTGGTCTCTTATTTCTTCAATTTCTGATTTTACATAATCGTAGTCTTTATCTTTTAAGGCACCGACATTTATGACCATGTCTATTTCATCAGCGCCATTTTCGATGGCTTCAATGGCTTCATAGGCTTTAACTTTTGGGGTATTCATGCCTAGTGGAAAGCCAACGACTGTACAGACACCGATATTAGTATCTTTTAGTAATTCTTTAGCTAAAGATACATAGTATGGGTGAACGCAGACGTTTTCAAAGTTATATTCTATAGCTTCTTGGCATAATTTAGCGATGTCTTTTTCAGTGGCATCCATTTTTAAGTTGGTATGATCAATATATTTTCCTATTTCCATTTTATTTCCTCCCTTAATATAAAAATACTATGAATTATAAGGACGTTTTAAACGCGGTACCACCTTATTTCACAGTATCTATGCTCTTTTATCGTATAACGGCGATGAACCGATTTGACTATAAATATTGTAATTCATTATTTAATTTTGGTTAGTTTTCATCGGCCACTAACTTTCTAATTACTGATTAAATAACTACTTGGATATTTGTCTTCATCAATTAATAAGACTATAACATAATTTTTTTATATTTGTCAATGTTTTTTTGGGCAGCTTGAAAAAAACTGGAGTTTATGTTATTATGTATATAGATGAGAGAAATCTCATATAATAAAAAAGGGAATACTTAACTCTCCAATGTTGAGTACTTGCCAAAATTTTTGGGTAAAGCACTTAATCTACAGATTGTAAATTGAGTGCTTCTTCTTTTCTATAAATTATTTAAACAATAAAATTATAAGTAAGAAGATGATAATGATTAAAGAAAAAATTAAAAAATCTTTCTTAGTCATATCATCACCTCCTTTCGGAGGCCAGCACTCAAACTGTTAAGATATTCCCTATCTACATTATATAAGATAACTAATAGTTATTCAAGAACTTTTTATTATTATAATTTCATATTTATCAATTTTTTCAATAATAATTATATTAGTTTTGGTGTGTTCAAAAATTCATAGACTTTTTATAATCTATGAATTTTTTATGCTATCTTTATAGGATATTTTTACAATTGATTTAGTATTAAGAATTTACAACATATGGGTCAGACTGGGTTCCACTTCCAGTCAAAGTTACTTTAGAGCTTAGATATAAGGCTGGACGGACACCTCGATAGTCGCTGACATGGTTGTCGTAATAGTAAAGAATACCAGCTAAATTCACATAAAATGCATCATTAGAAGATTTAACAAAAGTCGACAAAGTCCACCATACCAAAGCATTATTCATCCAGCATGTATTTACACAACTATTATAATTATCATTATTTAAACTAAATGACCCACAATTACTTTTATTACTATTACTTCTTATATACTCTGATACGGTTGCCAAAGCTACTTTTCCGTTCCATTTTTTTCCATTTTCATTTTCTATTTGAGTAGCTAAATTGTTATTATCATATTTTATTGCTCCTATACTCCAATCTTTAGCTACTATCTGACTTTTAGCTGTCGCATTTAACCCGTTATAATATGTTCCATTTAAGTATGTATTTAAACTGACTGGCCTTACCCAATTATTACTTCCTGATGTATCCCATGCTTGATTTCCTATATTATTTATTCTCATTATCTTTATTGTTCCGTCACACTCTACGGATATTATGCGCCAGCCGGCTTGTTCATTATTAAATGTTATATAGTTATTGGGATTTGCTCCAGTAAAGAAATATCTACACTCATATGGATCTTTTTCAAGTCCTGCATCCTCTATTATTTGCTCGCCTGCTGGTTTAGTTGTACATACTCCATATAATTCATCTATGGCACTTTGTACATCTGTACTGGCAAGACCACTTACGCTATTATCATATGTGACATCATTTGAAGGAAAATAGGTCGCGGCGATTACGCTTACTGTACATGCCGATACTACTCCAAGTACAAATCCTATTAAATATTTCTTTAAAAATTCCCTTGTCTTTTCTTTCATTTTCTCGTCTCCTATCTTATCCAATATCAAGATATCACAAAAAAAAAAAAAAAAAAAATTAATATTTTTAAAAAAACCCCAAAACTTTT
>CALVVS010000013.1 GCA_944363925.1 uncultured Bacilli bacterium
AAAAGAAAAATATAGAAAAACGTCTTATAAATAAAGGAAAAAACGAGTAGTAGTGTATAAAAGATTGCACACTACCATTAAAATACTAGGGGTGTAATCATGAAAAAAATACTTTTATTAGCATTTACTATTCTATTAACCGGATGTTCACTCGGACAACCAACAAAAGAGAGTGAAACAGAAAAACTTGAAAATTATTTAGAGGAAATATCATGGGTACGTGAGGCAGAATATAGTAAAAACTTTATAAATGAAATTGCTGGAAATTATGAGGACTATCCATCTTTTGATAAAAATTATCAGTTCGAAAAAATTAATACAAATGATTTGACTTATACTGAAACTTACAGTTCTGTTAATCAAGAAACTAATTTTGCAAATCTATATAACTTTACTTATGATTATAAACAGGATATTGCAAAAGGAACTTATGTTCAAACTTTCTTATATAATGGAATAGAAAAAAATATCACTAGTATATATATGTATGACTATAAAAATGGGATTAAAGAATGTACAAAAAAAGAAGAATTTGGAACTGTTGTTAGTGAATGTAATATTTCAGGAGAGATGATGGGTAGTTTGTTTTTAGAAACTAAGCAAAACTTTTTGAACATTTTAGAAAATAGTGGTGTTGATAATGAAATATTGCTCCAATAATCAGAAATACAAATATGGAAATTTATAAATTTCCAATAAATAATCATATGTAAAAATTGATATAGTTATTCTTAAATAAAACACGAATTTAATTATAAATTAAATTCGTGTTTTTCATCTTTAAATGGGGCGCTGTGTGGGAATCGAACCCACGAAATAATGGAACCACAATCCACCGTGTTAACCACTTCACCAACAACGCCATGTAGTAATAATATTGTAACACTATTCTTTATTATTTCAAACTAAATCAAACAATATTAATAAATTATAAGTTGAATTAATTTCTTTTAATAAAAAACAGTATGAGTACATTTGGGGCATCATTTGGGGCAAATCAAATTTTTTTAAATTACTCGCCATTTTGAAACCTCAAATTCCTTTATTTTTCAATAGTTTTTTGGAAAGTAGGTTAACACGTTTTAGGGGGTACATAGTACCACCACAATCCGCCGTGTTAACCACTTCACCAATTCCGCCATTTGAAAAGACAAATATATTTTATCAATAAATCTGTCTTTTTTCAAGTTATTTTGCACGATTTATCTAAAATGTTACTCATTATCCATAGATAGTAACATTTTAATATCATCTTCGGTAAGTTTAGAAAAGTTATTTTCGTTACTGTTTTCATTATCTATTAATAATTCGGCAAGTTTTCTTTTTTTGTTTTGAAGTTCTAGAATTCTTTCTTCAATAGTTCCTTTAGTAATTAGTCTAATAACTTCGACAGTATTTTTTTGACCAATACGGTGGGCTCTATCGGTTGCTTGATTTTCGACCTGCGGGTTCCACCATAAATCTAAATGAATTACTACAGTTGCTGACGTTAGGTTTAATCCTGTACCTCCAGCTTTTAAGGTTATGATAAAGACATCTGTATCATCATGATTAAACTTTTCAACTAATTCCATACGTTTTTTAGAAGATACTGAGCCATCTATATAATATGATGATATGCCTATATTATTTAGTTTAGGTATTATTAAATCTAAGGCTTTTTTATAGGTTGTGAATATCAACATTTTATGGCCATTAGCTTTGGTTTCTTCTACTATTTTTAAAAGTTCTTCTATTTTAGCACTCTCGCCTTTATAGTTATCAAAGATGATTGATGGATCAATACATATTTGCCTTAGTTTGGTTAGTAACTGCAGAATTTTAAACCTAGCTTTAGTCCAGCCTTCTAGTTTGATAAGTTCATCTAGTTCTTCTTTAGTTTTTTGCACTTCAGCCATGTACACTTTTTTCTGGGTTTTGCCTAAGTCAATATAAATGTTATTTTCTAATTTATCAGGTAAGTCTTTGACAACATCTTTTTTCTTTCTTCTTAGGATAAAATATTTTATTTGCGTGTTTAATCTATTTAAGTTACTATTTTCTTTATCTAATTCTTTGACATTATATAAGGTTTGAAATTTTTCACGGTTAGCTAAGTAGCCTGGCATGATGAAATCAAAGATACTCCAAAGTTCAAGTAAGCTATTTTCAATAGGTGTACCTGTTAGGGCAAATTTTACTTTTGCATTTAAACTCTTAACAGCTTTAGCTATACCAGTATTGGGGTTTTTGATATTTTGAGCTTCATCGATGGCAATTAACTCAAAGGACATTTGTTCATATTTTTCTAAATCGTTTCTGATTAAACCATATGATGTTATCATGATGTTTATATCATCTAAGTTATCTAATTCATTTAATCTTTGCGTTTTATTTTCGGCAAAAACTTTATATTTCAATTCTGAGCCAAATTTATCAAATTCTTTTTGCCAGTTGTAGACTAGGGAAGTAGGGGTAACGATTAGAATTTTGGCTTTGGGATTTTCTTTAATGATTAGTTTAGTTAAATAGATTAATTGAATTGATTTTCCTAAGCCCATTTCATCGGCTAAGATTCCACCAAAGCCTGATTTATAGACATTATATAACCATTTGAAACCTGTTACTTGATAATCTCTTAATACTTTTAATTCCTTTTTTCCTAATGGGATGTCTTTATCTTTATAAGTTTTAAATTGTTTTATAAGGTTATCGAAATTATCATTGGTAGATATTAGGTTGTGATAGCTATTTTTTAAGCTATCTAGGTAGAGGGCGCGATATTTTGGAATAGTTCCAAGACCTTCAGTGATTTCTTTTTTCGTTAGATCTAATTCATCTGTAAGTTCACCTAGATTTTGCAGGTTTTTATCGGCATTTAGGTCAATAATTGATCCATTTTTTAAACGGTGGTAGTGTTTTTTTGCTTTAAGTGATGATAAAATGTCAGTCAGTTCGGTTTGTTCGATGCCATCTAGATTGAAGTTATAAGATAGGATATTATCTTTACCAATAGAGAAGGTGACACTATTTTGAGTTTGCTTGACAATATTTGTATCTTTTATTTTCTTTGAGGTAAATACTTCGTATTCTTCACTAATTTCGTATATACCTTTTTCTAGAAATTCGCCGATTTCGTCAATGTCTTCTAGGGTTATATGCGTTTGATTTACAGTGAAGCCAAAATCTGATAATCTTTGAAGAATATTACTTTCATATTCGGTATCTCTTGGAACTCCAGGATCATTAGAAAAGTAATCTATTTCTTTATTTCCATAGGCTAACTTGATTTGACACTCAATGGCACTATAGTAAAAGTCAAAGTATAGTTTGGCTTTAGGGACGGTTGGTATAGTAATTTCAGTTATGTTTTCGTCTAAATGGATATTTTCTTTTAATAAAGAAAGGAGTCCTCCTGTAAATTTTCCTAAGTCTTTTTTGGAGAACATGAAACTATCTAAATCGTTATCTACAAGTAATTTATATAGTTTATATACGTTATCATCTATTTTATATATTTTTTTATTATCATAAAAATATGGGGCACCTTCAAGTAATTGCTCATAATCTTTTAAATTGTTTATTGTTAGCATATAGTTACTATCTTCTTTTGTAAGATTAATATTAAAAGGATTTTCTAAGGTATATCCAATATATTTATTATGATTTAAAGTAAAATCTTTATCTTTTAAAAGATCCATAAAACTATCTAAATCATTTTTTCTAATAACGCATTCATAGTAGCCTCTTTGAAAGATATGGATATTATAATCTAATATTTCTTTATCTATTTTATCGAAGTAATACTCATTAGGGTCGTAGGTTAATTTGGTAGATAATTTATATGGCCTTTTTTGAGAATAAGCATACATGAAATTATGATATTTATTATTTAAGGTATATAGTCTATCTAAACCTATCTTATATTTTACTTTAATATAGTTATCATAGTAATAGCTATCAGTAGGTTCAAGTTCTATTTCGAGGTTTAATTTCTTTTTTATGGTGGATTTTTTTGGCTCATAAAATTTATCTAGGATTTGTGAACCTATATTTAACTGATATTTTATAGGGTCTATTTCTTCATCTGTAAATAATTCGTTTTCATATTTTAAAATGCAGGCAGCTATATGTTTACAGGTATCCATTTTTTCATACTGCGGGCAAGTACAGAAAAAGTCTTCAATAGTTTCCTCTTCTTTATCTATTATTACTTCTACTTTATAGTCTTTATCTATTCTTTCTGAGGTTATATTAAAGTAGGCATGGCGATAATAATCTTCATCTATTGTTTTTATTAATTTTACTTTGTTAGCTTGGTAATTTAACCCTTTCATAAAATCAGTTGTTCCACAAATTCTGATTACTTTATCATATAAACTCATACTTTTCACCTCAATAATTTATGATACTAAAGTTTTTTTATAAATACAATATTTTTGCCTATACTTTGGAAAGTTTATGTCATAAGATATCACGAAAGGGGAAGAATAATGAATAATTATATGAATATGGGAGATATGTTTTCAAATGAGTTTATGATGGCTTATCCAGAAGCAATGCCACAAGCTAAGATGCCAGGTCAAAATAGTGAACTTAGTAAGAAACTTAGTAAACAAGCAGGGGACAATATGAATTTTAATAAGTGCGGATATGATGGCAAGAGCAGTCCTAATCAGTTATATGATGTTTACAATGGTTTTATTAGGGGCAATATGTTTCCAGATTTATTTAATCAATATAAACTTTCTAGGCCTTACGATGTGAAAGGGATGAACGAGCAAGCTGAACTTTTAACTAAGGTAGATGCATATTCTTTTGCAGCTCATGATATTAATTTATATTTAGATACTCATCCAAACGATAGAGCGATGATTGATTTATACAATCAGTATAGTGCGGATGCATGGACAGCAAAAAATGAATATGAGAGTAAATTTGGACCACTTTTTGTAAATTCTAACGAAGGGTATCCTTGGACTTGGAATAATACGCCTTGGCCATGGGAGAATAAATAGGAGGTTTATATGTGGAAGTATGAGAAAAAATTACAGTATCCTGTAAATATTAAGAAGAAAAATCTAAAGATGGCAAAATGTATTTTAACACAATATGGTGGTCCTGCAGGAGAGCTCGCAGCTGCATGGCAATATTTAGACCAAAGATATATTATGCCTGATGATAGGGGAAAAGCATTACTTACTGATATCGGAACTGAGGAGCTTGCCCACGTTGAGATTATATCAGCTATGCTTTATCAATTAATGAAAGGGGCAACTAAGGAAGAGTTAAAAGAGGCTGGTTTAGATAGCCAGTATGCGCAGTTTGGTATGGATTTATTCCCATCAGATGCTTTTGGTAATCCATTTAATATGACACATATTAAGGTTGCTGGCGATTATATTGCCGATATTGAAAGTGATATGGGAGCCGAGCAAAGAGCAAGAGCTACTTACGAACATTTAATGGATTTGACTGATGATCCTGATATTTTAGGGCCACTATCATTTTTAAGAGAAAGAGAGATTGTTCACTATCAAAGGTTTAAGGAGTTAAGAGATTATTATTTGAAAATGAAAAAATAAATGCTTGTTTTTACAAGTATTTTTTGATAGAAAAAAAGCATAATAATAGTAGGTGATTATTATGAAAAAGTTGCTTATTTTTCTTTGTATTTTTTTAATTTGTGGGTGTCAAAAAAGTTTAGAAATAAATGGAAAGATTACGGAAATAAAATATAATGATGTTTTGATTGCGGAAAGTGATTTTGAGAGTATTGAAAAACTTATTAATAAAAGTTACGATAAAAATGAAGAAAAAGATTTGGCTAATAAATTAACTATTAAGACAAATAAGGATATATATTATTTTTCTTTAAGTGATGATGAAATTAAATATGGTGGGAAAGTAGCAAAAAATACAGAACTTAACAATTATTTACGTGATTTGACTGACAAGTATACAAATATGAATTTTTATACAATAGATTATATGAAAAATTATGAAGCAAATAGTGATGAGAAGAGTATTTTGCTTGATAAAACTTCTAATTATATTATTATAAATTTTGGTAAAAAGGTAATGAATTTCAAAATTAATGAAATAGAAGAAGAAAATGGTAAATTTAGTGATATTGATTTACTTTATAGTATGGATAGTGTAAACGAAGGAAAGGTGATTATTAGAAAAAGTATTGACATGAGTATTCCTGATATAAGAATTTCATTTGAAAATGAGTATGGATATTCTATTTCTATTATTCCTATTTATGATGATGGAAAAGTTCAGTTTGAAACTACTTCTACAGCAAAATAAAACCTCATATAAGAGGTTTTTATTATACTGTTAACAAAATATATAAATCAACTTTTTACCAAAGCTCAAAAAAACCAAGTTTTATTTACTTGGTTTATGCTTTTTTCTTTAAGACAATGAATGCAGTAACAGCAACAATTACAGCAATACCACCGATTACAGCGACTAAAATTATGCTGTCGGATGTTTTTGGGTTAGTTGCTTCATCTTTAATATCTTCTTTATCTTTTAACTCTAAACTATCAATAGCTTTTAAAATATCTTCAGCATATTTATCAACTTCTTTTTGTTCAGTAATGTTTTTATTCCAATCAACTTTGTTGATAGCATCTTCTACTAAACTAAAGTTTTTATAGTCGTTTTTATTTAATTTGTTTGCTTTATCAATAGCTTCTTCTACTTTGTCATAATCAGCTTTTTTATAAGCTATTGTTACAGTTCCATCTTCATTGGTAGTTACTGTTTGGTTTTCATTTACAGTAACTTGATCTAATATTTCTTTAGGGAATGTTCCGCCTTCAACGGTTGTTGTAGCACCTGCGTTAGTTGTTGGTATTGTTTGATAAGTTCCACCTTTAATTGTTAGTTTACCAGAATTTGTAATAGTTGTATTAACTTTTCCAGTTTGATCTTTACTTGTATCATTGATAGTAATATCTGAGTTATTAGCAATACTAATACCTTTGGTACTGTTAATAGTGTGTCCATTTAAATCAATGTTAATCTCTTTTCGGCTAATTGAAATGCTACTAATTTCATTAGTGTCAGCCAATAATTTAACATTAATATCTTTAGAATCTAAAGGTACGCTATTAATGGCATATCTTAAATTTGTCCAATATGAATTTGTTGCTTCTACATAGACATTAGCATTTTTTAGTTCACCATCAAGTACTAACTTACCATTTCCAATTTTAACTCCACCAGAACCAACAGTTAAAGATTTGCCTTCAGCAATTGTAACCGTAACATTATCAGGAATTACTAAAGTTGAAGTACAATCCACATCAATAATAACATTGGTTCCTTCTTCACTAGCGTTCAAAATTACATGATTAATAAAGTTATGATTAGTATGTATTGTAATATCTCCACTAAAAGTGTAATCAACGCCAGATAATTTAGAAATTTTTCCAGTAATTTCTGTATTGCTTACTGTTACATTTTGAGTAGTTGTGACAGCGCCTAATTTTTCATTGTAAATGGCATAAGCAGCATTTATATTTGAATCTTTTATAATTGTATTAGAACTTACAAAATTATCACTACGTACGAATACACCATATTCTTTTTCGGCAAGAATTGTTGTATTGCTTATCTCAGCAAAACCCCAGTTTTGAATAGCACCAGTATAACCGACGGTTTGAGAATTTCCTACACGAGTAGAAATAATAGTAGAATTTTTAACAGTTAAATTACCGTAATGCTCGCCTTTTTGATCTTCACTACCTGTTCCATCGTTTTTAACTGCAGCAAAAGCACTTTCTACTGTAATCCCATCTATTTCCATTGTACCTAAGTTTCTAAGGCAAGATGAAGTATTTGATGGACAACTTATTTTACCTTTATTGCTTCCGGTATCAATTATTTTAACAGTACCTTTATTATCGATAAGATAACCATCAGTTGGTCCTGTTAAGGTATGACCATTTAGGTCAATTGTAAGACTTTCGCCTTCATTAATTTCGTGAGTTTTTGATAAAGTTACGTCTTCAGTTAGTTTGATTACATTACCACTTTGCATGCCATCAAAAGATGTGGCAGCTTTTACGGCAAATGGCAAAGCAATAAGTAATGCGATAAACCCTAAAGAAAATATTTTCTTTTTCATTTTTCTACACTCCTCTCTATAATTAAGTATACCCTTTTTTCTGCTTTTTTACAATTATTTTTTTGTTTGAAATTCTTTTTTACAAAAGTTGTGTTAAATAAAATGACGAATAAAAAAGCATAGCAATATATAGCAATAAATATAATGATAATTTTAATATAATCATACAAAATTTCAATGATGTTGCTCATAAGTCATAAAGTATAACAAAACCTACGTAAAATAAAACTTTCCTTTTTATTGGAAAGTTTATTTAGGATTTTTCTTGTTTTCGTATTTTTTTCTTTCATTGGTGTTTAATATTTTCTTTCTTAATCTATAGGTTAATGGAGTTACTTCAACTAGTTCATCTTCATTTATATAATCCAAGCAAACTTCTAGGCTCATTTCTCTTGGTTTTTTTAGAACTACAGTGTGATCTTTAGTCGCACTTCTAGTGTTTGTTAGTTGTTTACCTTTTGTAACATTTACGGCTAAATCATTTTCATGATTGTTTTCACCAACTATCATACCTTCATATACATCAGTACCTGGTGCGATAAACATAACACCTCTATCTTCTAAAGAACCTAAAGCATAGGCAGTTGATTTTCCATTATCTATAGAAACTAAAACGCCGGCTTTTCTTTCACCAATATTACCAGTAGATAATGGCTCATATGATTTAAAGGCATGTGATAAGATTCCATATCCTTTTGTTAAAGTCATAAATTCAGTGGTAAAACCAATTAAGCCTCTAGATGGAACGGTGTATAATAATTTTGTTTGGGTATCAAAAGGGGTCATATTTTCCATTGTTCCACCACGATTACCTAACGATTCGATGACTGGTCCGACATATTCTTCTGGAACTTCGATTTCAACATCTTCATATGGTTCACATTTAATACCATTAATTTCTTTGATAATAATTTCTGGTTTTGAAACTTCAATTTCATAACCTTCTCTTCGCATAGTTTCGATTAAAATAGATAGATGTAATTCGCCTCTACCTGAGACCATCCAAGATTCTGAGTCTATTTGTTTGACTTTTAAAGAGACATCTTTTTCGGTTTCTTTCATTAGTCTATCTTCAATTTGTCTAGCTGTTAAGAATTTACCATCTCTTCCGGCAAATGGACTAGTATTTACACCAAAGGTCATTTGTAAGGTTGGTTCATCAATTCTAAGAGGTTCTAGAGCTTCTTCGTGACCAACTTCACATACTGTTTCACCCACTGAAATATCTGGAAGGCCCGCTATAGCGACAATATCACCAGCATGCGCAACATCTACTTCTATTTTATTTAAACCTAAATAGCCAAAGATTTTTTGGATTCTAAATTGTTTTGTGGTTCCGTCTAAACGCATACAAGTTACGGTTGAGTTTACTTTAATATGACCTCTTTTTACTAGGCCAATTCCAATTCGACCAACAAAATCATTATAATCTAGTAAGGCAGGCTGAAATTGGAAGGGGCCATCTTCTTGGACATTTGGCTCTGGGATATTTTCAATAACGGCATCTAATATAGGTGCCATTGTTTTTTCTTGGGTATTTATATCTGGAGATGTACTAGATGTTCCATTTAAGGCAGATGTGTATAAGACAGGAAATTCTAGTTGTTCTAAGGAAGCACCTAATTCGATAAATAGATCCATCACTTCATCAACAACTTTTTCTGGTCTTGCTGATGGTTTATCTATTTTGTTAACAACAACAATAGGGGTAACACCAGCGGCAAGGGCCTTTTTTAAAACAAATCTTGTTTGAGGCATGGTTCCTTCATAAGCATCAACAACTAATAATACACCATCGACCATGTTCATAATACGTTCTACTTCACCGCCAAAATCAGCATGACCTGGTGTATCTAATATATTTATTTTATATCCTTTATAGTTAATAGCTGTTGTTTTGGCTAAAATGGTTATTCCTCGTTCTTTTTCTAAGTCGTTTGAATCCATAACTCTTTTACCAATTTCTTCGTTATCTCTAAAAGTTCCTGACTGTTTTAATAATTGATCAACTAATGTTGTTTTTCCGTGATCGACATGAGCGATTATTGCTATATTTCTCTGTTTCATAAATACTACCTCTCTTTGTTACTCGAACAATTATAACACTAATGCTTTTAATTGTAAATAAAATTTTGCTTAACCTTTCTTATGTTTTAAAGTATAGAAGTTATTTATTAATCTAATAACTATTCTGATAGTCCAAAGGGTGAAGCTTCCATAGTATAAATCTTTAATAACATCTTCTCTTTTTGAGAAGTAGTCTGATTTTAATATCATTTGATTTCTATATGAAAGTAGTTTTAATATTTTTAAGTCATTAAAAGTAATTATTTTGCATCTTTTTTCGACTTCTGAACAGGTAAACAGTTTGCAGGTTAGATTTATGGTTTGGCATCCTTTTTCGCTTTGATATTTGCACATCCTACAGCATCCATTTATGGTACCATTATTTAGTTTTTGTTGGACGTAGCACTTATTATTTTTAAAGCCACATATGTTTTTATTTTTATAATGGTTATCAATTTGTCTGCATGCTTCATCATATATATAGGTTATTCTATCTTTTCTTTTTTTGATATTTAAAGCTTTGATAATTGGTTTTAACTGTTCATATTTTGTTTCCACAGTAAAGGTTGTTTTTTTGAAGATAAATGACTTATAAAAAAAGAGCTTTCGATAAAATTTATCTAAAGCTGGTTTATCATTTATTACTTTATGCATCTATTCCACCAAAGTAGTTTCTTAAAATGTAATCAAAAGATATTTTAACATCAGGAAATACGGGCATTTCTTCTAGGTCATGTCTTGAAAACCATCCAATATCATTACTTTCATCACTTACTTTTAATGGTTCGTTAGGATTATTAGGTTTTCCTACATAGACCATATCTATCATTCTATCGCCATTATCTTTACGATTATATTGGACACCTAATGGTCTTATTAAATCATCTTCTCTCGGGAAGTGCTCGCCTATTAATGTAGATTTAATACCTGTTTCTTCATAAACTTCTCTAACAGCTGCTTCTTCTGGGGTTTCATCTTCTTCTATATGTCCTCCTGGTTGCAACCATTTATTATATTTTTTATGTTTTACAAGTAATAATTTTTTGTTTTCTGGATTAACTATATAAGCTGATGCGCAAAAGTGTCTCATTTTTATCACCTAAATCATTATAGCAAACAAGTATATATAATACTAGTTTAAAATATCATAAGCTTTAGAATTGACATTTTTTCCGTAAACTTTAAAGGTTTCTCCTAAATCTAAGGTGGCTAAAATTATGTCTTCTAGTTTATAACCTTTTACCTCTATTTCGTGCATAAGCCATTTTTTATCTTTATGCATGATTTCTAAAGATTCATCAATAATTTTACCATCGACAATTAGATTGGCACACAAGCCGGTTTTAGGATTTTTTATTTTTAAGTCTTTATTTATTGGGCTTTGATAATCCGGTTTAGCTAAAAAGCTTATTTTACCATTGGCTTCCATTAAGGCGTAATCGATTTGTGATATATCAAAATAACCATTTATGCGGCATTCTTCTAACAAATCATTAATATCTATTTTAGTTTTTTTTAGATTTTTATAAAGAATTTTGCCATCTTCTACAATTATTGTGGGGTCGCCTATAAAGAATTTTCTAGCTTTTAAGCTTTTTAAGGTGATGATGGAAACTAAGTAAGCTACTAGACCAAAGACGATAACGGCAATGGTTCCATGCAGATATTCAGAGTCTAAATTTATGGCCATTTCAGCGGCGAAGTTGCCGATTGAAATACCGATGACATAATCAAAAAGGCTAAATTCGGAGACTTGTTTTTTTCCAATCATTTTAGTTACAAAGAAAAGTGTGATTAAAGAAACTAAACATCTTAATATGACATCTAATATTTCTACTATTTCTTTATGCATATAATCACCATTTATATTATTGGCATTAAAAAAATAATTATGCGAGTGATAATTATTTTTCTTTATCATGTTTCTTGTGGAAATTAGCTTTATCTACAATAATATCGGTTTTTAAAATGAATATTACGACAATGATGGTTAATATTGTATAGATGATATAACCTAATTTTTGATCATGAAGAGCATAGATGATTGAGGCAGCGGCAAAGAGAATATCAATGGCATAAATGATTAAGACGGTTGTTCTATGAGAGAAGTTTTTATTTAACAATTGATGATGAAGATGGGATTTATCTGGTTTGGAAATTTTTTCACCTTTTAACAATCTTCTAATTATGGCAAAGACGGTATCTAATATTGGGATTGCTAGTATTAATAGAGGAATTATTAAAGAAGTTAAGGTGACACTTTTAAAGCCAAGTAGGGCAATGACGGCAATCATAAAGCCCATGAATAGGGATCCTGAGTCACCGGCAAATATACTAGCTGGATGAAAGTTATGAACTAAAAAGCCTAATACGGAACCTAGCATGATAAAGGTTAAGATAAAGTCTAGACCGGTTTTGCCCATAATGATAGCAATGATACCGATGGTGGCAAAATAGATTGAACTAATACCGGCGGCAAGACCATCTAGACCATCTATTAAGTTAATACAGTTAAGGCAGCCTAAAATAAAGAAGATGGTAATAGGGTAGGCAAGTAGGCCTAAATCTAGATAGAAGCCAAAGGCTGTAATGTCTTGTATTAAGAGTTTACCATAACAGGTTATAACGATTGCAGCCATTAGTTGAGATACAAATTTGACTGAGGCTTTTAATGGTTTTATGTCATCGATAGCTCCGGTTAGGACGATGATGAAACTACCAATTAGAATAGAGTTCATGGTACTACTAGGTTCACCGAAGAGCATATAGCCAAAAAGAAAACCGAAGAAGATACCTAAGCCGCCCAATCTAGGCATTGGTTTACTATGAACTTTTCTTTTATTTGGAATATCTAAAGCTCCAACATGAATTGCAATTTTTTTGATAAAAGGGATGATTATGGCGACGAATAAAAATGTCGTAATTATCATTAGAAAAATTTTGGTTATTTCGTTTTGTGTCATTTAAATTTCACCTCTTAGTGGACTATATTTTAGCATATTTTATTTCAAAAAGCTAATTTATATCTTTTTGCTTAAATTGATAAGCCATGCTTATTATGGCGATAATTAAAGTTAATATTAAGTTTACAGTATTATTTTGAATATTTAAAGCTGGCATGATGGTATTTATAACGAGTGAGCTTCCACAAAGGCTAGTGGAGATAATCATAAGTGGTCTTGTAAATTTTACGCCTAATATACCAGCGATAGCACCGATGATTAGACCAAAGATTATTTGAATATTACCAGTTAGGTTTAAATTTTCAAATAATAGGTAAGCACTTATGGCACAGAGGAAGAATATACCAACTAAATATAGTTTATATGATAGCATACCAAGTATTAAAGCTATTATGATTGAAAGAATATAAACAAGATTTTGACTTTCGATAATGGCTGGCAAATATGTAGAAGATATTTGAAAACCAATTATTAGACCGATAACAGCTATTAAGCCTTTATTTAGTTTATATCCAAAAAAACAAGTTATAAGGGCTATGATTAAAGTGATAATATCTATTATACTCATAAGATCATCTCCATCTTTATTATATTATACCATATGTTAAAGATTTTTAAGCTTTTATATGGAAAAAAGACGAATTACTCGTCTTTGTAAAATACTTTATAGGCATTATATGCGTTATAAATATCAAATTTACTAGTTATTTCATATGGCGAGTGCATAGATAATACAGGAACACCACAATCTATTACATCGACACCTTTATCAGCTAAGATATAAGCGATAGTACCACCACCACCAATACCGATTTTACCCATTTCACTATTTTGATATGCGATATCGTTTTGTTCAAATAGGTTTCTGATATAGCCGACAAATTCAGCATTAGCATCTGAGGCGCCACCTTTACTAGCACTTCCAGTATATTTGATTAAAGAAATACCATGTCCAATATATGATTCGTTATTTTTTTCATATATTTCTGGATAGTTTGGGTTATATCCAGCAGTGACGTCAGCTGATAGAACTCTTGTTTTTTGAAATATTTCATCTAATAATCCCGGCTTGTTACCGATGGTTTTATCTAATATTTTTTCTAAGAAGTATTCGAATGATCTTGACGACATGCCGGTATTACCCATACTACCGATTTCTTCTTTATCGGCTAAGAGACAAATAGATGTTCTTTTAGGATTTTCGATATCTAATAGAGCTTTTAGACTAGTATAAGCACAAACTCTATCATCTTGGCCATAGCCAGCGACTAAGCTTTGGTCAAAGCCTAAGCTTTTGGCTTTTAAGGCTGGCACGAATTCTATTTCACTACTAACGAAGTCTCTTTCAACAAGGCCGTATTTTTGATTTAAAATATTTAAGATGTTTAATTTTACTTTTTCGGTTATTTCTTCTTTTGTCTCATATGGAATACTACCAACAAGGATATTTAGATTTTCACCTTCAATTGCGTCTTCTAGTTTCTTTTTATTTTGTTTTGATGAAAGATGAGGCAATAGGTCGGCAATGGTAAATATTGGATCATCTTCATTTTCGCCAATGTTTATTTCAATTTTTTGGTTATCTTTAGTCATGACGACGCCATGCATACTTAGGGGAATATTAACCCACTGGTATTTTTTTATTCCACCGTAGTAATGGGTTTTAAACATGGCTAGTTCGGTATCTTCAAATAAAGGATTGGGTTTTAAGTCTAATCTCGGACTATCGATATGAGCGCCAACAATATTAAAACCTTTATTTAAATCATCGCTACCGATTACAGCGGCATAAATGTTTTTATATCTATTTATGTAATAGATTTTATCACCGGCTTTAAGGTTTTGAGTTTCTTCGATGTTTTTAAAACCATTGGCATTTAACAGTTTTGAAAGTTCTTTGACGCATTCTCTTTCAGTTTTGGCATTATTTATAAAATCAATATATTCTTTTGAAAAGTTCATAATTTGATTTTTATCTAAGTTTTCTTTTTCCCAGCCATTTTGTTTTGGTCTAAATAATTTTTCTTTTAATTCTTTTGGGTTTATTTTTTCCATAAGAACTCCTTTCTAGTTATATTATGGTCTAATAACGTTTATTTAAACCACTTTCTAATAAAGGAATATTTTCAAGTAGAACACCAGTTCCTTCAACTACACAAGTTAATGGACTTTCAGCAATGAAAACAGGAACTTTTAGTTCATGGCTTAAAAGTTTATCGATACCATCTAATAAGGCTCCGCCACCAGTAATAACAATACCTTTATCGATGATATCAGCCGATAGTTCTGGTGGGGTTTGTTCTAGAACTGATTTAGCGGTACCAACAATGATATAAGCACTTTCTCTTAGGGCTTCTTCGACTTCTTCAGATGTTAAAGTGATGGTGTGGGGAAGACCAGTGACTAGGTCACGGCCACGAACTTCCATTTTTTCACTTTTTGATCCTGGAAAAACGGTACCTATTTGAAATTTAATATCTTCAGCAGTTTGATCACCAACTAAAAGTTTATATTTTTCTCTAATGTATTTTATAATATCATTATCAAAAGTATTACCAGCAATTTTGATTGATGATGAGGTTACAATACCACCTAATGACAAGACAGCAACATCAGTGGTGCCACCACCGATATCAATGACCATATTACCACTTGGTTTAGAGATGTCCATACCAGCGCCGACAGCAGCGACTTTTGGTTCTTCTTCTAGATATACTTTTCTAGCGCCGGTTTTTTCAGCGGCTTCTCTGATGGCATTTTTTTCAACTTGTGTGATGTTAGAAGGACAGCAGATTAAGATTCTTGGTCTTCCGAAAAAGCTTTTTCCATTAACTTTTCTAATGAAGTTATTTAACATTATTTCGGTAATTTCAAAGTCAGCGATGACACCATCTTTCATAGGTCTTATGGCTTTTACTTGTCCTGGAGTTCTACCAAGCATTTCTTTAGCGGTTGTACCTACGGCAACTGGTCTTTTGGTTTCTTCATCGATGGCTACAACGCTGGGTTCATTTAAGACTATTCCTTGTCCTTTAATATAAATAAGAACATTAGCTGTTCCTAAGTCTATTCCAATATCTTTTGAAAACATATTATCACCCTTTTTCTTAAAATATTATATCATACCTAACATTGTTTGAATACAGCTAATGTGTTTTTTTATACTTTTTCTTTAGACAAATAAAATAGAAAAAAAGAGTTTTAATTACTCTTTAATTGGTCAATTGTTTTGCCGAAGATGGTTTCGGGATTTATGTATTTACCGTCAACAGTTATTTCAAACAAAACATGGTTGCCTAAGTCTTTTTCTAAGTTGGATGTGCCGGCTTTACCGATGACGGTACTTTGAGCGACATTATCGCCTTCTTTGATGGTTACTTCACTTAAGCTTTGATAGGTTGTTATGACGTTGTTTTCGTGCTCGATAGTGACTATTTTACCCATGAGTTTATCTTCTTTGACGGATGTTACGGTTCCTGGCAAAACACTTACGACATCGAAGGTATCATTTATACCACCATAGGCAACACCATTATTTTGAATATAGGTTGTATCATAGTTGATAATGGCATTTTGTTGGGTCTTTTCATCGCTTTTATAATCATAGAAGTTATTTAGGGCTTTGACGTTTGTGTTAGTATAGGGTTTTACGATGCTGGCGGAGGTATTAACAACAGAGACAACGTTATCTTCAAATAATCTTGAGACATAGTTTAAATCTTCATCATTTTCTTTTAGGGATTTTTGTGATGTATCGGCATACCAAAGTCCACCTAGTAAAAGCATACTGATAGCGATGCAAAGACTATAAACAACTGGCTTTTTTAGTTTTATTTTTTTCATTTTTTTCACCTCTACTATCAGTGTGGATAGTTTTGGTTTTTTTATACTAAAATTTTTTTATTTCGGTATTTTGATAGTAATGTTTTAATATTTGGTCATATTTATAACCTTCTTTAGCCATGCCGTTAGCACCATATTGGCTCATGCCGACACCGTGTCCAAAACCTTTTGTATTGATGGTTATTTTATCATTATTTTGAGTTATAGTGAAATAGTTTGAGCGAAGTGATAGTTTGGTGGCAAAATCTCTTCCATTTAGTTCTTGGTCATTTATTTTTAGTTTTTTTATTCTACCGGTGGATGTTTTTGCGGTTATTTCTATTTTTAGATTTTCGTTATAGGGAAGGCTTAATTTTGAATAGAAATCTTTTAAATCAAAGGTATAAGTATCGGTATAAACTGGTGATGCTTCATCCCATTTACTATCGACGCTTCTTAGGTAAGGTAAAGCTGAGACAAAGACTTCTTCACTGTTTTCGGTTTTACCGGTACTGGTGGAGAAGAACATGGCGTTGACGATTTGGCCTTTATAGGTTAGATACTCACCAGTTGTTTCAGTTATGGCTTTATTTATTTTGTTTATTTTTTGTTCATATTCATTTTTCCAATTGTTTTTTAATTCTTGGTCGGTTAGATATACTTGGTTAGCGGTGGTATTTAAGACATCATAGTCTTTATCTTTTGTAGCGGTCATTTGATACATGGCATAACTTCTAGAGGCAACAGCTTGGGCTTTTAAGGCTTCTAGTTCAAAGGTGGCTGGCATTTCACCGGCAACGACACCTTTGATATATTCTTCGAAGGGTAGGGTAATTATTTGGTTTGTTTTTTCGTTTTTTACTCTAATGGTATTATTGGTTATATAGTTAAATTTTATTTCATCGATTTGGACAAAAATTTTGACAAACAAAAAAGGTATTATAATAACTAATAGGGTTACAATAATGAGCTTTTTCATAGCTTAGGTCCTTTCTATATAAATCTTGTACTTTCGAAACAATCATATAAGAAATTTACGACTAAGTATGATAAAGCCATTGCGACTATTAGATATAATACCCTAGATGAGTAGTATCTATTCTTTTTAAATATGCCGGATATGTTTAGGCTTTCTAAAGCCCAAATGGTGATTATTACCGTGACAATGTATATTAAGCCTTTTAGATGCATTAGCTTTTATAGTTATCTAGCATTTCAATACGTCTTTTATGACGCTCTTCATTACTAAAAGGGGTTTTTAGAAATACATCGGTAATATCTTTAGCTCTTAATAATGGCATATTTCCGTTAATGGCCATTATGTTGGCGTCGTTATCTTTTCTAGTGTATTTGGCTTCTTTTATGTTATCTACTTTAGCGCATCTTACTTTATCTATTTTATTACAAGCGATACTGATGCCTATGCCACTACCACATATAGCGATGCCTTTTTCGACTTTGCCATCACGAACGGCTTTGCCGAGTTTGAAACCATATTCAGGATAGTCATGACTGGTTTTATCATCACAACCGTAGTCAATAACAGTATATCCTTTTTTGGTTAAATATTTTGTAAGTTTTTGTTTTAAATCATAACCTCTATGGTCACTAGCGATGCCTATTTTATTATCCTTGATATTTAGGTCTAAAATTGTTTTTTCTTGATAATCGTTTTTTACAATATCTTTTAAGGTAGTTTCTTTTTCTTCCATTTTGATATCCTCCTTTTAGAATAATTATAACATTTATTTGTGAAAAGTTTAAGAAAAAAAACATTTACTTTTTTAGCAAATGTTTATTTAACAAATGGAAGTAAAGCCATAAATCTAGCTTTTTTTACTTCACCGGCAATATATCTTTGGTGTTTTGCGCAAGCACCAGTAATTCTTCTTGGTAAAATTTTACCTTTATCTAAACTGATATATTTTTTTACAGTATCGTCTTTATAACTAACGTGTTTTCCAGCACACATTTGACATACTTTTCTTTTTCTTCTACGAAATTCTGCCATGTCTATCCTCCTATTCTAAGAAATTATCATCGATTGAGACGTTGTCTCCAAAATCAGCAAATGGGTCATCATCGATATTGACATCGTTCATAGGTGAACTAGTAGGAGCTTCTTGGAAATCGTATGGGGTTTGAGTTGTCCTGGCTTCGGCTTGTCGTCTAGTATCTAAGAATTGGATATTATCAGCGACAACATCAGTGGTATATCTTTTACTACCATCCTGAGCTGTATAGCTTCCTGTTTGAATTCTTCCATCAATGGATACTTGGCTACCTTTATCTAGATAATTAGCAACGTTTTCGGCTTGACGACGCCATACAATTATATTAATAAAGTCTGCTTCTCTTTCACCATTTGCATTATTAAAAGTTCGGTTTACTGCCAAAGAAAATCTAGTATAAGGAATATTACTTCCTGTATATCTTAATTCTGGTTTGGCCGTTAATCTACCAACTAAACATACTCTGTTCATAAACTACCTCATTTCTTACTCTTCTACTTTTGTAATTAAATGACGAACAATGTCATTATTGATAAGAGCTAAACGGTCAAATTCTTTAATAGCTTTATCGTCTTTAGATTCTACTTCGAATACGAAATAATATCCGCTTTTAAAATCTTTGATTTCATAAGCTAATTCTCTTTGTCCCATGTTTTCTTCTTTGGTTACTTTACCACCATTTTTAGCAATGATGTCTGAAAAGTCTTTGACTACTTTTTTTACGTCATCTTCACTTAATGTTGGTCTTACGATAAACATGATTTCATAGTTTTTCATATTTCCACCTCCTTATGGTCTATTCGGCTTTTTATATAAAAGCAAGGAGTAATTAAATTACTCGATTAAGATTATAACAAAATATATGGAAAAAGTAAATAATTTATGTTTAGTTTTTGTAGGAATTTATGGAAGAGAAATAGTGATTAAAGGTGATTTTTTTATTTTTATAAAGTTTTATTTTTAATTTAATATTTTTTCTTATTTTATATTTTGCACTATTTGTTTTTTTTATATTTAATTTGTTTTTTAGGATAAAATGATGTCCTATAAAGGTAAAACCGTTTTTAATATTTATTATTTGAACTTTTTTGTTATTTAATTTTAAATGATATTCTTTTAATTTATTTTCTATTTGCTTTAAGCAGTATTTTAGATAATCTTTATCTTTATTTATTAAAATAAAATCGTCCATATAACGCACGAAATATTTAACTTTTAAATCATTAATAATAAAGTGATCTATTTCTGATAAATAATATGTAGATAGTATTTGTGAGGATAAGCCACCAATGGGCAGACCTTTACCTTCTGCATAATATGGAATATTTTTTAAGTCATTATTTTCTTTAATTACTTTTATTTTTTCATTTATATATTTATAGTCTGTACTATCAATAATTTTAGATACTATATTAAATTCATCGTCTTCTAATTTATCTTTAAGCATACTTTTTAATTTAGCGTGATCAATTGTATAAAAATATTTAGAAATATCTAGTTTTAAAACATAAAATTTACCATGTTTTTTATTTAAGTTTAAATATTTTTTTAATAATTTAATGGCATAGCTAGTGCCCATATTCTTTCTAGTGGCAACATTCCTAATATCTAAATATTTTTCTAATTTAGGTATTAATATTTTTCTAGATATATAATGATTGATTAATTTATCTACTAGATTTAAACTCATGACAATGCGTTCTTTAGGTTCTTTTATTAGAAAAATATTATATTTTTCTTTATCAAAATTGTTTATTTTATTTATAGCTCTAGTAATATTTTGAATTTTGTATTTTTCAAAATTATATAGTTTTTTCTTGTTTTTAACATTTTTGGATATTTCATTTTCATAAATATCTAATAAATCTTTATAATTTACTTTTATCACTTTTAATCCATCCATGTACCATTTTAGTGATAGTAAATAATTGATTTGATTTTTTTAGGCACTGTTTTTCACTAATGTATTTGTTTTTTAAACTTCTTTCTAAATAGAAATCAAGCATACTTATTTTACTTAGAATTTTAATTTGGATATTTTTTCTATCTTTACTATAATTAGCTTTATAAATTAAGTACAAAATATCTAAACTATCATTAAATAATCTATCTTTAATAACATTTTCTTTTCTAGGATAATTTACAACAATATTATCTAAAGACATAATAAAGTTCTTCATATTTTTAACTATTAAGAAATCATTCATCTAATTTACCTTCGATAAAATTTAGTATTTCCTTTAAGTCTTTAGAATTTAATTTATCTAGTTTGTTATATATTTTTTCAATATCTCTATTAAAATGATATTTTACTTTGCCCTTTTCTAAATATTTCTCATAATTATTTTTCTTTTTAAAATTGATTTTTTTACCATCTAATTCATAATTATTTTTTTTATTTTCTAAGATATTTGTAACTTTATTGATAGAATTAATAGGAAATCCAACTCTATTACCAACAATTTTATAATTAAATAGATAATTTAAAATATAAGAGTCCCCATCAAAGACATGATAAAAACCACCAACTTTTCTAAAAACTATAAACATAAATCGCACTACCTTTCTTGTTATTTAAAATTAAAAGCAGTATTAAGAAATATGAATTAAATGGCTCTATGAGTTCTAATGAGAGCAAAATTCATATCATAATACTGCTTTGCTTTTATAATAAAGTGTATAGGCCTGCACGTATGCATAAACCATCTTTATTTCTTTTTTAGGATTAAATCCAAGGATAAACTTTGTTTCTTATAATTCTATTATATAACCTTAATCATATAAGCACATTTTTTAAGAAGCTGGGCGGACCGCATTGGAGTTGGTCACGTTGTTGTTCGTACCAACATAGCCAGTACTGTTCAAATTGGCCGCATTATTACTATTACTGGCATTAGGAGCCCTATTATTTTCAGTTTACCCTAAACATTAGATAATAATCTATCTAATATTTTTTCTTATTTTAACAATATATAAATATTTTTTATAATTGTTATTGCCAAAATTTTTACTTTTGACTATATCTAAGTTATCAATAACTTTATAACTAATTTGATAAATATCTAATAATTTAAAACTATTTGTAAATTTAATTAATTTTAATATTTCCTTGTCATAGCTGAAACTATAATATTTTTCTTTCCTTTTAATAATTATTAAATCTCTTTTGTGTAATTTTTTCAAAAATACATATCTATTATACGCACTTAACTTAACACCACCACCTTTATTGTTTTATCCTTTACATTTTGTTTACAGTTTGTTTGTCTTGAAATTTGGGCCGGTCCCCGTAAGACTTCGCCTTACAGGGGACGCTTCGCTGTTCTATCCAAGTTGAAACTTATCACTGGACAGTTTCTATATAAGAAAAACAAGGGATATTACACTCTATCCCTCATTTGTATCTCATATTTGATGAAACAGCCTAATTTTGATATTATAAATTTGTAAGAATACAAAAGGAGGCTGTTCCATGAATAAAGTATATAATAATTTTGATAGTATTGTAAATAGTTTTCGAAATTTTTTTAGGAATTTTTCTAATTCTAAAACTCTTTTAAACTTTATTCCAAATCTGTTTTGCTCTATTATTAATTCTGAATCTATTACTACTTCTAAAATCGCTTTAGATTTATTTAATACTTTTAATGACTCTATTAGACTAGATTCTCATAGTAAAAGAATCTATAGATTCCTTCATAATCCTAATTATAATATCCATAATATTTTTAATAACATTGTTTCTGATGTTATATCTAGATATAAATTAGCTCATAATGACAATAATATTCATATCTCTTTTGACCACATGTTTGTTAAAAATAATTTTACTATTTTAATGTTTACTCTTAGAATTGGTAAACAAGGCATCCCTATTTATTTTGAGGCTTTTAATGGCCCAAATAATGGTTATCATGGGGATGCTTTTAAGTTAGTTAATATTAAAAAAGGTATTTTACATTGTCATAATTTAATTAAAAACTTTATTCCTAATGCCAATATTATTTTTCTAGCTGACAGATGGTTTGGTAATTTATTTCCTTTAATGAAATATATTGATTCTTTAGAAGATACCTTTGTATTTAGATGTAAACAAAATCTCAAAGTCTTTTATCAAAAGTATCCTGAAAAACATAAAATTTGGATTCCCATTATTGAACTTCCACATCATGTTTATAATTCCAAACTTTATACTAATTTGGAATTTACTAGAAACAAATACGTTTATAATTTAGCTTACTGTAAAAGTAAAGGACATAAAGAGGCTTGGCTTTTAATTACTAATGGTAATCCAAAACTCTCTAAAATCCATTATGGTTATAGATTTGGTTCTATAGAATTCTTGTTTAAAGCTCAGAAAACTAATGGCTTTTATCTAGAAGAATGTGGGATTAAAAAATTACATGCTTTCCGTAATTTATATTCTCTTATATGCATTATTAATATTTTTCTTACTTGTTTAGGTAGTGATATTTCTAAAAATTCTAAGTCTTATAAAAATATTGGTTTTGTTATTACTAAGAAAATTCCTAGTAAAAAATATAAATACCGAGTTATTTCTAGATTTAGAGCTGGACTTACTTTATTTAAAATGGCTGTTAACTGTCATAGGTATTTCAGACTTCCTATTACTTTTACCTTATATGATACTTAACATTTACTAATTGAATATTTTTTTGAAGTAACATAGTTTACTTATTTTTACCATGTAAAAATACATAGATTCACTCTAAAACCTATGTATTTTTTTACTATTGGGCGAACATTTCCACCGTCTTTCCTCTTTATTTTCAATACCTTATTCAAAACTGTCCAGTACTAAGCAAGTTGAAATGGATTTGAAGATGAACCATCTCCACCTATGATTTGTGTTTCGGATGTGAGATATAAGACTGGGCGGACCGCACGGGAGCTGGCCACGTAGTAGAGCGTACCAACATAGCCAGTACTGTCCAAATCGGCCGCATACTTACTATTACTGGCAAGCGGAGCCTGTAACCATTCATTTACTCCAATTGATAAATAATCACTGTTTTTACAATTACTATCATAGTCATAAAGTGCGGTTGACAAACAACTACTTCCTGCCGCATATCCATAGTCACTTGGATACATTAATCCTATATATTGTGTTGTACTTGTTGGATTACTACCGTATACATTGTTACTTCTTTCAGCATCATAATAACCACTTGCTGTTAATTTGCTAGTATCTGTTCCTCCTAAATAATAGGTCTCTTCCGATATCATATTTTTATATGTTCCATCTATACTATTATAATATTCTCCATTTAAATAACTTTTTAATGATGCATTATTCCAATTATTTCTATTATTTGATGCCCAATCATAACTTCCTATACTTTTATTTCTGATTATTTTTATTTTTCCATCTATTACTCCTAGTATTCTCCATAACTCATTATTAAAATTTACATAATTATTTGGATTTTTTCCATAATATCTTATATCTCCATGTTCATCTTTATACAGTTCATCTGGATTACTTGGTAACAAATCTGTTATTGTTTCTCCACCAGTCTTAGGTGGAAAACATACTCCATATAGTTCATCTATCGCATCTTGAACATTGGTTGATTGTAAACCACTCACGCTATTATCATATGTTGTTTGATTAGAAGGAAAATATGTCGCTGCTATTACGCTTATTGTTCCACTTACTACTATTCCTAAAATTAATCCTATTAAATAACTTTTAGTAAATTCTTTTATTTTTTTCTTCATAAATAATCCTTTCTATTTACAAATATTATAATTATAATGTTTTGTCATATTGTGTCATATTTTCTATTATCTTAATTATATAATATTTAATTATTTTTTGCAAGATATATGCAAGACAATTGCCTTGTATAAATGTATTATAATTTATATTAAAATTATTTTAGTATATGCATTTTGTTTATAAGTGAGGAGATGAATAATGTTTCAAATAAAACCAGACAGAAAAGAGACGGAAAATAAAACTGTTAGATTTCCAATTGATTTAATTCGACGTATTGAAAATGCTTTAGTAGGAAAAAATGCGACTTTTTCAGCATTTGTTATTCAAGCATGTGAGTATGCACTTGAGAATATGGAAGTGGAAGAAAAAAAGAAAGTTAATTCTTAGGAGTAACTTTCTATTTTATTTTGGTTATTAAGGTTATGATTACATCTATTAAAAATAATATAGATAGAATTATGGTTAATGTTTTAGGGATATGTTTTTCTAATTTATCTATTAATGGTTTTACAAAGTAAATTACGAATATACTTATTAGTCCCCAAATTAAGGCCATTTCTATAGAGATATATTTACCAATATTAAGGGTAAAATGTTTATAGTTCCACATTGTTATATGGAATAATTTTTCGATTAATATACCACCTAATAATTCTATTAAGGTTAATGTTATGGTTAATATTATGAAGGTTATTAACGTTTCTTTAAATTGGTTTGTTTTTAGTTTTTTAAATATTTTATTTGATATTACGATGGTTATGATAGCGCCTATACCATATATTGGGGTATATGGTCCATATAAAATACCACTAGAGAAGTGTCCTTTGGTTATTAAGGTAAAGGTGCTTTCTAAAAGGTATCCTAAAATTGAATATATAAAAAAACAATTAAGCAAGTACATATTAATCACCAGTATTAGTATGTCTTTTTTAATTGTTTTTAAACGTTAAATCTAAAGTGACAGATATCACCGTCTTTCATGATGTAGTCTTTTCCTTCTAGTCTTAGTTTACCAGCTTCTTTGACTTTAAGTTCTGAACCATATTTTTTTAAGTCATCAAAGGACATTATTTCAGCTTTTATGAAACCTTTTTGAAAGTCGGTATGGATGATACCAGCACATTCTGGGGCTTTCATACCTTGTTTATAGGTCCAAGCTCTAACTTCATCAGGGCCGGCTGTTAAGTAAGTTGATAGTCCTAGAAGTTTATAGGAAGATTTGATTAATTTATCTAGACCACTTTCTTGGATACCTAAGTCATTTAAAAATTCTTTTTTATCTTCGTCATCTAGTTCAGATAATTCAGCTTCAATTTTAGCGCATATTATTACTACTTCAGCGTTTTCTTTTTTAGCATATTCTTTTAAAGTTTTGACATAATTATTTTCTTTATTGATATCTTCTTCATTGACGTTTGCAACATAAATGATTGGTTTTAAGGTTAATAGGTTAAATGGTTTTATTATTTTTAATTCTTCTTCACTTAGGTTTAAGTTTCTTGGGTTAATATTTTTTTCTAAATTCTCTTTAATTTTTTCTAATAAATTAGCTTCTTTTAGGGCTTCTTTATCATTAGCAAGTCTAGCTTTTTTACCCATCCTATTTAATCTATTTTCAATTACTTCTAAATCGGCTAATTCTAGTTCAACATTAATTACTTCGACATCTCTAATGGGGTCGACTTTACCTGAGACATGAGTTATATTTGAATCTTCAAAACATCTAACAACTTCACATATGGCGTCAACTTCTCTTATATGTGACAAGAATTTATTACCCAAGCCTTCACCTTTAGAAGCTCCTTCAACAAGTCCGGCAATATCGGTAAATTCAAAGGTGGCTGGTATTGTTTTTTTTGGTTTATACATATTTTCTAGAAAGGTTACTCTTTCGTCTGGGACAGTTACCATACCAACATTTGGTTCGATGGTTGCGAAGGGATAATTTGCGGCTAAAATATTTTGTTTTGTTATAGCGTTAAATAGGGTTGATTTACCGACATTTGGTAAGCCAATAATTCCTGCGGTTAAACTCATTTTCATCACCAGTAAGTATTATACTATATTTTGCACTATTTTTATATTAAAAAATTAAAAAAGTATCAATTTGGCAAATTGAAAGATAAAAAATAACCAATTTAGGTAAATTGACCTAGACTAAAATACCTAAATTAGATAAAAAATAGTAACAAAAACGCCATTTTGGTCATTTGAATAAGTAAAAATAATCATTTA
>CALVVS010000014.1 GCA_944363925.1 uncultured Bacilli bacterium
AAAGAAAAATATAGAAAAACGTCTTATAAATAAAGGAAAAAACGAGTAGTAGTGTATAAAAGATTGCACACTACCAATATTGATGGGAGGTTATTCAAATGAAAAGAAATATAATTATTGGAACAAATAATTTTGGATTAGGACCAGTTGGTAAGGTTTCTTCTATCGTTACAGGCTTATCTGATGAATATAGCTTTTTTGCTTGTGGAAATGAATTTGATTTGAATATATTTAAAGATGGTATGTTTAAAGATACGTTGTTTTCAAAAGATAAAGAAAAAATTGCTAATTTTATAAAAAAACACAAGATAAATTATGCTATTGTTGTTTTAGATGTTGAGTTAGCTACTATTTTAATGGATTTGAATGTAAAAGTTATATTTGTCGATAGTTTACCATTTATGTGGACTCAAGCTGATATTGATGAAGGATTATTACCACTAGATGCAACTGTATATTGTGCACAAAAGTGTTGTAATTTAACAGAGGCTTCTAAAAAAGTATTAGCTCAAGTAAAAAATTTAAAATGGATTAATCCAATTCAAAGTAAATTTGAAAAAAAATATAGACCATATAAAGAAGAGTATATTCATATAAACGTTGGGGGATTACATTCTCCCATAGGAAATGGAGAGTCTTACATCAAGACAGTAATCATACCACTTTTAAATATTTTTAAATCTGAAAAAATAATTATTACCTGTGGCACTACTGCTAAAATAAGCATATTAAATGAATTAAAAAATGAAGGCATAGATAGTAGAAATATTAAAGTAGAAACATTACAACAAAAAGATTTTATTTCATCAATAAATAATGCAAAATTATTTTTAACATCGCCAGGATTAACTACAATATATGAAACTGAATCATTGCATAAACCAACTATTATTTTACCACCACAGAATTTAAGCCAATTTTACAATATAGAATATGCTAAAAAAATATTAGATGAATATAAAACAATTAATTGGGATACGCAAAAACTTAATTTAGATTATTTACAAAGTATTTTACCCAAAGGAGAAACTTATGTTGTAGATAAAATATATGAGTTTATAACTGAATTAGTTAATTCCAATTTTGAAAATAAATTTATAGAGCAATTTAACCTTATATTGAAGCAAGATTATAAGAAGAAAGAAAAAAGTGATTTCAAAATAGAGGGAAACGGTGTAGAAGATATTAGAAAAATATTAATAAATTTAATTGAAGGAGAAACAAATGAAATATAAAAAAATTTTTATAGCTTGTCCAATATCAAAATATTTAACTGCTGATGGTATATGTAAAGATTTTGAACTTTTTATCAAAGACATTTACGAATTCTGTCAAGGTATTAGTTCAATAACATTTTTAGCATTAGATCGAGAAGAATATGGTAAAAAGAAAATGTATGGATCTGATTGCACAACAGCAGATTTTAATGAAATTCAAAATACAGACTTATTGATTGCGTTTCCTGAAGATTCTATGGGGGTTTCTGTCGAGTTAGGTTGGGCAAGTGCTTTGGGTATTGAAACAATAGTTTTTGTGGATAAGAAATATAGACAATCAGAACTTGTTAAGTCTATCAATTCAGTAGTAAATGGTAAGGCTTTTAACATTGATACAACTAATGGCTTTTTGGATCAAATAGATATTATTAAAAATGCTATTCGTAGTTATATCGAATGTTAAATTAAAGATATTTATGCTATAATAAACCTAATTGGTGGTGGTTTCTTATGAATTTTTCTAATTTGGATTATGGATTATTGTTTATATTTAAAGTTTGTGCCGAAGTGGATTCATTTTCTAAAGCATCTCAAATATTGAGAGTAAAACAACCTGCGGTTTCATATAGTATTGGTAAACTTGAAGATTTATTAGATACTAAACTTTTTGAAAGAGGAAATTTTGGTGTTCGTTTAACTAAAGCAGGCGCAATTTTATATGAATATGTAAGTACGGCTAATGATAATATTTCATCAGGTATTAATATTATACAAGAGTTAAATAAAAAAGAGATAACTGAAATAAATGTAGGTGTTTCACTTAATTTACCACTTTTATCCTTTTCGGAATCATTAAAAAAATTTCAAACTAAATTTCCTAATGTCAAAGTAGTAATAAGATGTAAAAATGAAGACATTATGTTTAAAGATTTACAAGCAAAGAAATTAGATGTTGTGATTTTTAATTCTTCAAAAAATATGAATCTATCTGGCATAGATATAAAGAAAATAAAAAACAATAATATAATATGTGTAGGGATACCAAAATATAAAAATATATTAAATGAAAAAAAATCAAGTGAAACAATTGTACCTATAATAGTTCCTGATAGTAGCACTAATTTAGGTAAAGAATTAGGGATCGATGATAAAAATATTAAATTTATAGTAAAAGCGATTAGTAATTCTGCTACAGTATCAAAGGAGTTATTAAAAGCAGGAATTGGTATTGGCTATATTAATGAAGAAATAGTAAGAGATGAAATAGAAAAAGGCAATTTATGTATTATTTCATCAAAAACAACTGCTGATATATATTCAGTTAATGTTGCTATGCAAAATAAGAATAATAATTTTGTAATAAAAGAGTTTATTAAGTGTTTGAAAGGAGTGTTAACTGAAAATGATTAAAAAGATAGACTGCAATAAAAAAGAATTTGAGAACATAAAAAATGATAGACAAACTTATAAAATATTTGATAATAGTTTAAATTTAGAATATTTAGAAATGTGCGAATTAATTAATGGAAATACAAATGAAGAATTAGAAATTCAAATTACATCAGTAAAAAGGTATAATAGTTTAGATGATGTACTTAATATTATAAATTTAGAAAATTTTGGTATATATGAAGATAAAGAGGATTTTATTAAGTATATTAATGAAAATTATGATGATAGTGAATATTTAGTTTGTAGAATTAAAAAAACCACAAATAAAATAATTATTGATGATAAAAAGTTATTAGATTTGATTAAAATAGAAACATTACAACAAGAAAAATTAGGACTTTCTGGTTGTTTAGTTTATCGTGTAAAGACAAGAGAGAATCAAGATGCTATTTTAAAAGTTCAAAATATTAAAGGAAACGACACTTTAAAAGAAGAATATGATGTATTAAAATATTTGAAGGGGAAAATGAGTGTCGCCAATGTTTATTATTATAACTTGTATGAAAATAAAGAGTATTTACTTAGAGAATATATTGATGGAGAACCATTATATAAATCAAAAGGATTTGGATATAAACTCGGGCAAGAGTTAAAGAAAATTCATGAGCATTATAATGAAAAATGTCAATTCCAAAAGTTTTCTGTAAACAATTTATTAAAGAATGCTATGGAAAAAATTGATATATTATATCAATTAAGAGGAGAATATTTTAAAGACTTTTCTAAAAATGATTTGATTAATTTTCTAAAAGAGAATAAACCTAATAATGATGCTTTAATTCATGGCGATTTTAGTTTAACAAATATTTTAGTTAATAACGGAAAGTATTATTATATTGATTTAGGTAATGTATCTATATCAACAAAATATTTTGACATTTACATTTTAAAGAAAAGTTTAAAAATTAATCATTTAGAAGAAGAATGGGAAGAATTCTTAAGAGGTTATAATATAGATGATTATAATGAGATTTATATGAGATGGATGGAATTAATTGAACTTTCATATAACTAATTTAGGGGGATAACAATTATGAAAATTTTAATAGCAACAAAAAACAATTCTAAATTTGAAATAATTTCAAGAATGCTTTATTCAATATTAGGAAATAACATTTTGATTAAAAGTTTAAATGATTATGATTATTTTGTTGATAAAGATGAGATTGGTACTAATATTGAAAGAGCAAAAGCTAAAGCAAAAAATGCTGAAGAACAAATAAAAGAAGATTTCGATTATATTCTAGGAATTGATGATGGAATTATAATAGATGGTAAAGAATATGTAACAGTAAAAGATCATTTATATGATATAGTAGTAGGGGATAAGATAAAAATTGGTAGTATTATTTATATAACTAGAGCTTATTTTCTTATTTCTAATGATAAAAAAGAGGTTTTGTGCTATAATAAGATACCATACATTGTTAGAAAAAAATTAGATACTGTTGAAATGGGGGGGTATCCATTAAATAGTGTTATATCGACCATTGATAATGATACTGTATTAACAGAACGTAGCAACGAAGAATTAAACGATTATTTCTTAAAATATAGTATAGATGATTTAAGAACAATGTTTAATAATGTAGATAAGGAGTTGAAGTAAAATGATGGATATTTCAATAGCTAATGCTAAAAAAAATTATGGTTTTAAAAATGTATTAGATGGTTTTGCTTTAGATGTAACATCTGGAGAAAAAATTGGGCTGATAGGACCTAATGGTTGTGGGAAAACCACTTTATTTAAACTTATTACAAAGGAAGAAGGGCTTGATAGTGGTAGTATTAGTATCAGAAAGGGTGCTAATGTACGATTACTATCACAAATGCCACCAGTTGTAGATGATGAATGTACTGTTAGAGATATATTAACAAGAGATTTTAAAGATGTTTTTGAAATTGAGGCCCACATGAAAGAGTTAGAAAAACAAATGGCTGTTGCAGATTCAAACGAATTGGAAAGAATATTGGATCGTTATGGAAAGTTGCAAAATAGATTTATGGATTTAGATGGTTATACTATTGATTCTAAAATAAGTGAATTATGTAATAAATTTAGAATTGATGAAAATATGTTAAATAGAAAATTCAATACATTATCGGGTGGAGAAAAAACAATAGTAAATTTGGCTTCAATTATGTTGTCTAATCCAGATATTTTGTTACTAGATGAGCCAACAAATAATTTAGATATTGATACTTTAGAATGGTTAGAATCTTATTTAAAAAGTTATACCGGTACAATTATATTGTGTTCACATGATAGATATTTCCTTGATAAAGTAGTTTCAAAAATTGTATTGATTGAAAGAGGTAAATCTGAAATTTTCTTTGGAAATTACTCATATTATTTGGAGGAAAATGAGAGAAGAACTTTAGCTGAATTTGAACAATATAAAGATCAACAAAAAATGATTGAAGCTATGAAAAGAAAAATCAAACAATTACAAGAATTTGGTAAATTAGCTTATCCAGGGGGAGAATCATTTTTTAAAAGAGCAGCAAGTATTCAAAAGAGATTAGATAAAATTGAACTTTTAGATAAACCTGAAACTGCGAAAGAAATTCCATTGAATTTTCAAATGACTGATAGATCAGGCAAGCAAGTTTTAATGGTGAGAGATTTTGATTTGACTGTGGCTGATAAAGATTTATTAGATCAAGTATCATTTGATATTGCATTTAAAGATAGAACTTGTTTGATGGGGAAAAATGGTAGTGGAAAATCAACTTTGATTAAATATATAATGGGTTTATATGAAAATGAACAGGAAGATAATCATGTTAGAATTGGTAGTAATGTGATGGTAGGGTACATTCCTCAAACAATAACATTTGAAGATGATAATGCAACTATTTTAGATGTTGCTAGGAAAAGTTATTATGGTAGTGAAACTCATTTAAGAGCATCATTAGCAAAATTTATGTTTAACGGAGAAAACGTATTTAAACGTGTTGGAACTTTATCAGGTGGTGAAAAAGTCCGCTTAAAATTATTTGAATTAATGCAGAAAAATGTCAATTTATTAATTATGGATGAACCTACTAACCATATTGATATAACAACACAAGAGGTTTTAGAAGAAGCATTAAAAGAGTATCCTGGTACTATTTTGTTTATATCACATGACAGATATTTTATTAATGAAATAGCTCAAAAGATTCTTTATATAGAAGATAAAGGAATTACAGAATATTTAGGTAATTATGATGATTATCGTGATACTAAAGAAAAACAATTATCATTAACTAAAGGGAGAAATAGATAAAAATGAATCCAACAGTTATGTTTGTAAGATTATCGGAAAATTGTAATGCTGGTTGCTTTATGTGTTATTTTGCACATCAACATGGCTTATATAATATTACAGATGAACAATTTGATTCTCTTATTCAATATATGAACGATAAAGGCACATATAACCTTATTAGGTTTACTGGCGGGGAGCCACTATTACATAAAAATATTATTAATTATATAAAAAAGAGTCATGAAGCAGGTTACCAAACATCAATTATTACAAATGGCTATTTGTTACCTAATTATGGACAGAAATTAGTAGATGCAGGGTTGGATCAAGTAATCATTAGTATAGATGGTAGTAAACCAGAGATACATGATAAATTAAGAGGTTTGAAAAGTGGACTTGAAAGAATAAAAAAAGGCATTGAGATAATGCGTGAACAAAACCCCGATATTATGTTAAGAGCCAATACTGTTGTTAGTCCATATAATATTGCAGATATGGTTGATTTACATAATATGTTAGAAGAATTACATTTTAACTCGTGGTCTATAATTCCAATTAGACCAACAGATAGTCCTGATACCTTATGGACTCCAAAAGATATTGAATTTTACAAAGGAAAATATAATGAGTTTTTAAAAAACATAGATAAGCATAATTCTGTTGAACTATTAGGATATTCTAAAGCATGGGCTGGAGAAAAAGATGAAGAAATAAGTAAAACATTTAATAATCAATTTAGAATAAATCCAACAAATAAATGTAATTTAGTTGATTATGTAAGATTTTATATTCCTGATAAAGACTTGGTAGTTCCATGTAATTGTGCTGCTCACAGAATTAACCAAATTGAAGCTGATTATTCTATTGAAAGTGATAAATACAAAAAAGCAGATATAATGGCAGAGTGGTTAAAAGAGAATGGAAAAAGTCATTGTACTGGTTGTGAGCCTTTAAATGCTTATGTAGCAGATAATCCTAAAATATTAACTAAAAAGGACTTTAAATATTAACCTTTAATATATAAAATAATTTTATATGCTATAAAGAATTTGGAAGATTTCAAATTCTTTTTTTTATAATATAATTAAGGTAAGAATTTAGGTGGGAAAATGTTAAAATATTATGAATATTCAAAAATAAAAGATAACTTGAAAAGTCAACAATTATTAGAAAAATTATATAACGTAACAAAAGAATTAGAAATAGACTATCCTAATCATTATCATTGGTTTCATGAAAAATTTTGTAAAGAATTAGATGGAAAAGCTCGAGAAATTGTTTTTTGCTTAAATAATGATGTTCCTATTGGAGTTGTTTTCTTAAAAAACTCAAAAGAGGAAAAGAAAATATGTACAATTTATGTTGAGAAAACATACAGAAATATTGGAATAGGTACAAAATTATTATTAAAATCATTTGCTTTTTTAAATACTACAAAGCCTCTTATTACTATGCCAGAATATAAAGTAAAAGAATTCGATAATATTATAAAAAACTATAATTGGGAAAAAACAGAAAAAATTGAATCATGTTATTCTGAAAAAAATGAAATAGTATTTAATGGAATTTTGAAATAATAGAAAGAGGAAATATATGAAAATAACTGTTGCAGGTGTTGGCTATGTTGGATTATCTTTGGCTACATTATTAAGTCAAGATAATGAGGTGATTGCTTATGATATTGATAATATTAAAATAGATTTAATAAATAAAAGAATATCTCCAATAAAGGATAAAGATATAGAAACTTTTTTAAAAACAAAAAAGTTAAATTTACAAGCTACAAGCGATTATAAATTGGCATTTAAAGATTCTGAATATATTATAATATGTACTCCTACTAATTATGATGAAAAAACTAATGAATTTGATACCACCTCGGTAGAAAATGTAATTCAAAAAATATTGAGAACAAACTCATCTTCAACAATTGTAATTAAAAGTACTGTTCCAGTTGGTTATACAGATAAAATTAAAGAGCAATATAAAATTAATTCTATTATTTTTTCTCCAGAATTTTTAAGAGAAGGTAGTGCGTTATTTGATAATTTATATCCAAGTAGAATAATTGTTGGAGGTCAAAGTATAAAAGGAATAGAATTTGCAGAATTATTAAAAAAAGCATCTTTAAAAAAAGATGTTGAGATTAAGATTATGAAATCATCAGAAGCAGAGGCTGTAAAATTATTTGCAAATACATACCTAGCATTAAGAATTGCTTTCTTTAATGAACTTGATACTTTTGCAGAATCTAAAAATTTAGATCCAAAAAGTATTATTGATGGCATATCATCAGATAGTAGAATAGGTAATTATTATAATAATCCGTCATTTGGATATGGTGGTTATTGTTTGCCTAAAGATACAAAACAATTAAAATCAAATTATAATAATATTCCAGAAAATTTAATCAGTGCAATAATTAATAGCAATGAAACAAGAAAAAAATATATATGTGAGTCGATATTAAAATATAATCCAAGTATCATTGGTATATATAGATTAACCATGAAAAAAGATTCTACTAATTTTAGGGAAAGTGCAATATTAGATATTATAAAAGAAATTAATAAAGAAAATAAAAAAGTAAGAATAATAATTTATGAGCCACTATTACACATTAATTCGTTTAATGGATTTGAAATTGTAAATGACTTTAATGTTTTTCAAGAACAATCAGACATTATTGTAGCAAATAGAGTAGATGAAAAATTAAAGAATAATAAAAAAGTTTATACGCGTGATATATATAATATTAATTGAAAATTTATATTATATTTTTTAAAACGACACAAAAAAAGCATAATGTGACATGAATTAGACATGAAATGAACTTGACTCAGTTTTGTCAAGTGCTATAATATAGTAAAATATTAAGAAATTATGCGGAGAGGAACTAGATTCTTCTCTTTTTCCTTTGAAAGAAGGTGTTATATAAAATAAAATTAAAGGAAGCACATATTTTTAATGAATTAGTAATAAGTGGTTACTATTTATAAAAGTAGTAGCCACTTTTTTTGTTGGTATTAAAAGAACTTTTATATATTAGTAGCCACTTCTATTTATAAAAGTAGTCATTTTTGCAAGTGCAAAAATAGTAGTGACACCATTATAATCTCTTTATTTTATAAAAGGTAAATAAATTTGTGGTGTCGTTCTTCTTATGCCCATTAAAAATATGCAGTGTTTTTACTATAAAAAACACATCAAAAATAGCAAAAGTGGCTACTCATAATTTTAAGAAAGGAAAATAAATATGATATTTAGGACTAATAAAATTACAAATTATACGAAGATAGATAATAGATATTTAGAAGATAAAAATATTTCTTTAAAAGCTAAAGGATTATTAACTTTAATGTTATCTTTACCAGACAATTGGAAATTTAATGCTAATGGTTTATGTCTTTTATGTAAAGAAAGTAAAAATGCAGTTAATAATGCAATAAAGGAATTAAAGGATAATAAATATTTAGAGGTAGAAAAAACTTACGATGAAAGTGGAAGATTTATTTATGAATATATTATTTATGAATATCCAGATGACCCGAAAGGACATCTCGATTTACCATAACTGGATAATTAGATACTATTAATAACTAATATATTAATTACTAAAAACAAATTGATAAAGTTGATAAAAACAGATTTAATTTTTTTGTTAAAAATCTCTTGCAAAATTTCTTTTTTTAAGTGATAAATAGAACGAACACAAAGAGCCATTAAATGTATTTAATTTATTCGCTACTGACTTTAGTAGGCTGGCTTGAATAGTTATAAGTATAAAAAATTAAAGTCGCTCAAAATTGCTTTAAATTGATTATATAGTATATGCAATATTTAAAGGGAGGATTGATAATATGTATATTACTAATACAACAGAAGATGTAAAAAAATTAATTGAGGAACTAGAAAGAAGAAATGATATCTGTAAATTAAAATTTATTATTTATGTTTTTAACTTGTTAAACAATAATCAGGTTAATGACAAGAATGAGCTTAATCCAGATTTACTAGAAGATGATAATTTAAAAATATTTAATTTAGAGGCGATTGGTCTTTCGCCTAATGCTTGTACGATTTTATTACAATATTTTGCTATGATTTATAATGGCATGACTAATAGTAAAGATGCTTATGAGGATAATGGAACTATTATGGGTATTACTTATAGCAAGGAAGATCAAAATATTGTATCACAATTTGAAAAGTTGGATTATAATGAAAAACTAGACGTCTTTAGTGAAATTATTATTAGATATGATAATGAAACTTTCTTTGATGAAAGAACTTTGGTTTTGTCATTTGGTTCAGAGTTAGATGGATTTAATATTACTAAAATGATTAAAGATTTTAAAGAATAATTTTAATCCATAGAATGTTATTTGAAAACTTAATATTTTAGATAGTGTTCTATGAGTGATTCTATCTTCATCAACAAATATTGAGTTTTTAAATTTTTATTGGAACTCAATATTTGAGTTCTTTTTTTCATTTATTCAAATATGTTTAAATGAGGAGGGAATACTTTGAAAAACGATCTTTCCATTGATATAGCTAAAAAAGAATTACAAAAAGCAATTATCAATGAACTTTGTAAAAGAGATGTAATAAATTTTTGCCAATGTAATAGTATCGTTAAAAAGTTAGATGAAGATATCAGAAAATTAGAAAGTATCTCACAAAAAAAGAAAAATAATGGGAATATGGTAGTTAAGATTCCACTATAATATAAGGAGGGAAAACGATGTTACTGAATTTGTATTCAATAAGAAATATTTTAGCACAAGGGAAAAAACTTATTGATTTGCCACTTCGTGTTACATATTATGCACGTGTATCAACGGATCGTGATGAACAGTTAAATTCATTAGAAAATCAAGTTATGTATTTTGAAAATTATATTAAATCACAAACAAATTGGATATTTGTGAATGGTTATGTCGATGAGGGAATAAGTGGAACTAGTGTCAATAAACGTGATAATTTTTTAAAAATGATAAATGATGCTAAAAAAGGAATATTTAATTTAATACTAACAAAAGAAATATCGAGATTTTCTAGAAATACAGTGGATAGTATTCAATATACACAAGAATTATTATCTTATGGTGTAGGTGTATATTTTTTAAATGATAACATAAATACTTTTGATTCGGATTCAGAACTTCGTTTAACTATCATGTCTAGTATAGCTCAAGATGAAATTAGAAAATTATCTGAAAGGGTTAGATTTGGATATAAAAGAAGTATAGAAAAGGGTGTTGTTCCTGGGAATAATAATTTTTATGGTTATAAAAAGAATAAAGGTAAATTAGTAATTGTAGAGGAAGAGGCAAAACTTATCAGATTAATTTTTAATGAGTATTCAAAAGGAGAAATGGGTACTCAAAGATTAGGACATTATTTATATAATGAATATAATATTGTCAGTAAGACTGGAAAACCACTTGCTGGAACTGTAATTGGTAGAATAATTAGAAATCCAAAATATAAAGGCTATTTTTGTGCTCATAAGGAAACAACAGTTGATTATCATTCGAGAAAAAGAATTAGATTTAAGCCAGGTGAATGGATAGTGTATAAAGATAATGAATCGTGTCCACCAATAGTTTCGGAAGAACTTTGGGATAAATGTAATGAGATATTAAATAAAAATTCAAAAAATTATCAAACTAAAACTAGAACTAATATGAAGTATGCTTTATCAGGGAAAATAAAATGTTATCATGATGGAGCAACATTTATAAAAGGAGCTTATAAAAATAAGCGAACAGGTGCCATAAGCAAATATTGGGGATGTTCTAATTATAGAAAATATGGTAGAGAAAAATTGAATGGTTGTAAAACACCAATAATTCATTATGAGGAGTTATTAGATATATTTAAAAAGGTAGCAGAAAATATTTTAAATAGTGAAAATGATATGATGAAAGAAATATATAATTTAGTTCGTGAAACGGAGAGTAAATCAGATTATTCAAGAGAATTAAGCGAGTTAGAGAAAAAAATTGTGGAAATCAAAAATGCTAGATCAGAATTAATAAATATGAGAGCTAGGAAAGAAATTGAAGGTGATGAATATAATGATGCTAGGGAGAAGTATAATAGTGAATTAGCTGTTCTTGAGAAAAAGAAACAGGGCTATTTATCAATGAATACAGAGGTTGATTATAAATCAAATATTGATACTTTTTTTAAAAAAGTGCATGATATAATATTTGAAGACGATGAAAGTGTATTTAGAATCTTTGGATCTATAATAGATACCATATTGGTAGAAAGACTTGAACTAGAAGATGATAATATTCATAAAGTAATGTTGCATTTTAAATTAAATATAGCCTGTTACAATAACAGTAGCCTAAATTTAGATGACTTTTTACTGCTTTTTAGTAACAGCGAGGGATGCGGTGGTGGCTTTAGCTGAGACTGTGGCTGGAAATGTGAGTAATTTTGTTAGTATGATGAATAAAAGGGCTTCGCAGTTGGGACTTACGCATACACATTTTAAAAATCCGCATGGACTTGATGATGCAGATCATTATTCGAGTAGCCGTGATATGTCACTTATTGCAAGGGAACTTGTGAAACATGAGAAAGTTTTAGAGTATACGAAGGTTTATGAGGATTATTTAAGAGAGGATACGGATAGAAAAATTTGGTTAGTTAATACAAATCGGTTAGTGAGGTTTTATGATGGCGTCGATGGACTTAAGACGGGGTTTACGGATGATGCTGGTTATTGTATGACAGCAACGGCGAAGAAGGATGGTATGCGAATTATTGCAGTTGTTATGGGGGAAGAAACTAGTAAGATACGTAATCAAGAGGTTAGTGAGATGTTAGATTATGCGTTTGCGCAGTATAAGGTTATTAATATGCTTCAAAATAAGAATTCGCTTGGAAAGTATAGGGTAGAAAATGGCAAGGATGAGTATGTACAGATAGTGGCAAAAGGGGCGGCTACAGTGGTTAAGAAGAAAAGTGAGAGGAATGGGGATATTAGTTATGATATTAAGGTTAATACGCTTAAAGCACCACTTAAGGTAGGGGATGATGTTGGGAATTTGATTATTAAAGAAGATGGTAATGTGATAAAGAAGCTTAAGTTAACGGTTAAAAATGATGTAGAGAAAGCTAATTTTGGAAATTTGTTATGGCGAAATATTAAGGATATGATTATAGGTAATATGAGTTTTGAATAGTTGCTGAAAATGCTTATTTGGAGATATTTTAAAGTAGTGATTTGGTCCAAAAAACGAGTAATTATCTAGTGAAAATATTACTTGTTTTTTTGTGATATCTTGATATTGGATAAGATAGAGAGGTGTCAAAATGAAAGAAAAAACAAAGGAATTTTTAAAGAAATATTTGATAGGTTTTATACTAGGAGTAGTATCAGCTGGGGTAATTATTGTGTATGCGGAGACATATTTTCCTTCTAATGATGTAACATATGATAATACGGAAAGCGGACTTTCAAGTACAGATGTACAAGGAGCAATCGATGAACTTTATGGAGTGTGTTTTCCAAAATCAGCAGGCGATGCAATATTAGATAATACTGATATAGTAACCTCAGGGGATGGATTATATGAAGATGAATATGAAGATGGAAGATATTTTTATAAAGGAGGAAATCCTAATAATTATGTAACATTTAATAATGAGGATGCTGGCTGGAGAATAATATCAATAGAACCAGATGGAACTATAAAGATTATGAAAATAAATAGTATAGGAACTCAATCATGGGATACATCTGTTAGTAATAATTGGTCTAGACCAGCAGAATTAAATATATATTTGAACGGAACATATTATAATAGTTTAGTAAATGAAGCTAAAAATCAGATAGTATCCAAAGATTTTAGTATTGGCACAGTTATGCCTGGTGATACTGATATGATTAATACAGTAAATAGCGAAAATAGTAAAAAATGGAATGGAAAAATAGCTTTACCAACGGTAAGTGAATATATAAGAAGTAATAGTAATAAAAGTAGCTGTGGAACTGTAAGTCAATTAGAAAATGCTAAAAGTGGACAATGTAAGGGAACAACATGGATGTATAATTCAAATAATTGGTATTGGACATTGTCAACTTTTTCATATAGCGATTACAAAGTATATCTTGTTTTTAATGGCAACGGTGTTATCGGTGAAAATAGTGCACGTGCTACTTACGGAGTACAGCCGGTTGTTTATCTTTCATCAGAAGTCAAAATCACTGGTGGAAATGGTAGTCAGTCTAGTCCATACGAAATTGAATAAATTCTGTTTATAAAACTCGGTATTAAGAAATGCTGGGTTTTTAATATATTATTTTGTAAAGAAGTGTAAATTATTGCCGATGAAAGTGAATTGTGCTATTATTATAGTAGAATTACTGAAGGAGGCGATATTATGGAGGAGTATTTGCCAGATATTTATCAAAAAAGTATTTATACGATAGATTATACTAAGTTACTTAGCAGGGGTATAAAATGTTTACTTTTTGATTTGGATAATACGATTGTGCCTCCTTTTAGTAATGAATTATCTAAAAAAGCTAAGGAACTTTTTATTGGGTTAAAACAGAAGGGGTTTAAGATTATTTTATTTACAAATAGCCCTAGTATTAGACTAAAAAATTTTAAAAGTTATTTTGGAGTTGAGGGTGTTTCTAGTGCTTGTAAGCCTTTTACGAGAAAGTTACGCAAATTGCTTCAAGATTATGGTTATTCGGTAAATGAGGTAGCTATTATTGGTGACCAACTTATGACTGATATTAAAGTTGGCAACAAGGTGGGAATTACAACTATTTTAGTGAACCCAGTTAGTAAGAAAGATTTTGTGTTGACTAAAATTCATAGATTTAATGAACGAAGAAAGATGAAAAAATTAAGGGACCATGATTTATTTTGGCAAGGAAGGTATTATGACTAAGTGTATAGGATGTGGAGCTATTTTACAAGATAAAGATGTTTCTTTAGAGGGATATACTAAGAATTTGGATAATGATTTATGTGAAAGATGTTTTAATATTAAACATTATAATAAGTATTTAAAGGTTCAGAATAAAGATTACAGTCAGATTATTAAAGATATTGATAGTAAAGGTGATTTAATTTTATTAGTAACTGATTTTTTGAATTTATATGGTTTAGATGAGCTTAAATTAAAAAGTCCAGTTATTTTAGTGCTTACTAAAAGTGATTTATTACCGAGAAGTATTAATAAGGAGCATTTACTTGGTAATATTAAATTAGATGTTTTGGCTAAGGTAATGGTTTGTAGTAAAAATAATTATCATTTTGACGAGCTTTATGATTTAATTATGAAGTATAAGAAAAGTAAAAATGTTTATGTGATTGGTTATACTAATGCGGGAAAGAGTACACTTGTTAATAAGTTTTTAAAGAATTATGGTTCTTTTGAAGGGATGGTTACGGTTAGTAATTTGCCATCGACGACTTTAGATTTGATAGAAAATAAGGTTAATGATGAGCTTACTTTAATTGATACACCAGGACTTTTGGATAATGGAAGTATGATTTTATCAGTTTCTTCTTTAATGCTTAAAAAGATTACACCTAAGAAGGAGATTAGACCAATTAGTTATCAGATTAAGGGTTTTCAATCTTTACTTATTGAAGATTTTATGCGAATTGATATGGAAAATACAAATATTATTTGTTATATGTCTAATGATTTAGATTATAGAAGGGTTTACTTTAAGAGAGAGTGCAATTTATCTAAGCACGAGATTAATATTTTAAAAAATCAAGATTTAGTTATTAAAGGGCTTGGTTTTATTACGTTTAAAAAGAATAGTAAGGTTACATTATGGCTTTTAGATAATGTTAGTTATTTAATCAGAGATTCAATCATCTGATTTTTTCTTTTATTAAAGTGTTTTTTGTGGTAGAATTAAAATAGGGTGATAGATATGCTAGGAACAATAGTTGGAATTGAAGAGGATGTTGTTTTACTTAAGTTAGCTATAAATCTAAGGGAATTTCAAAATTTGATTAATCTGCACGTTGTTATGGAGGATAACGACCAGATTTTAGTTGGTGAGATTATCGATATTAAAGGTGATATTGCTTATATAACTTTAATAGGGCAGATTATAGATAATAATTTTGTTTTTGGAGTTATGCGGAAACCTTCATTTGGGGCTATAGTTAAGCTTATTTCTAAGGAAAAGATACCGATGATTATCAGCGTTCCTGAATATAAGGAAAAGGAAGATATTTATATTGGGGAAAGTACGGTATATCCTGGCGTGAAGGTAGGTTTTGAAATTAATCCGTTTTTTTCAAATCATTTTGCTATTTTTGGTTCAACTGGAAGTGGTAAGTCTTGGGGAATTGCAAAGCTAATTCAAAGTATTTTTGAGAAGAAAAATACGGTGGCTTATAGGGCAAGCATTTTTATTTTTGATGCTTATGGAGAGTATCATAATGCGTTTAAAAATATTAGTCAGAAAATTCCTGAGATTAGTTTTAAGGCATATACGACAAATGTGAAGATGGTTAGTGATAGTGAAATGCTTAAAATTCCTTTATGGCTTCTTACAGCGGATGATATTGCTTTACTTTTAGGGGCTACTTCGCCAACACAAATGCCAATAATTGAAAAGGCTTTAAAGTTAGTTGGACTTTTTGTTAGGGAAGAGAAGGATGTTATTAAACAAAAAAATGATATTATTGCGAGGGCTATTTTAGATATTTTATCTAGTGGTAAAAATTCCGCACAAATTCGTGACCAGATTTTTTCGGTGTTATCATCTTATCATACGAAAGATTTGAATTTGGAAACACAGATTTATCAACCGGGTTATGTTAGAAGTTTAAAACAGTGTTTGATTATTGATGCTTCTGGAAAACTTAGGGAAATGGAGTTACTTACAAATTTTATGCAGTCATTTTTGGATGATAGTATTGAGTTATCACTTCCTGATGGGTCTTTTAAATATGGTCTTGAAGATTTAATGATGGCTTTAGATTTTGCTTTACTTTCAGAGGGTGTTTTGAATAGTAACCGTGTATATGATGAGAATAATGTTTTGAGGGTTCGCCTGCATGCTTTGATAAATGGTGATTATGCGAGGTATTTTGAGTGTGATGAATATGTAAGTAAAGATGAATATATTAAGAATTTACTTATGGCGCCAAATGGAAGAAAGGCTCAAATTATTAATTTTAATATAAATTATGTGGATGACAGGTTTGCAAAAACGATTACGAAGATTTATTCAAAGTTACTTTTTGATTATGCGAAAAATTTAGAGAAAAGGGCTTCACTTCCTTTCCATATTGTTTTGGAAGAGGCACATAGGTACGTTCAAAATGATAGTGATGTGGATATACTTGGTTATAATATTTTTGACAGAATTACAAAGGAAGGCCGTAAGTATGGAGTTCTTTTAGGGCTTATTTCTCAAAGACCGTCTGATTTATCAGAAACGTCTATTTCACAGTGCAGTAATTTCTTGATATTTAAGATGCTTCATCCTAGAGATATTCAGTATATTAGGGATATGGTTCCTAATATTACGACAGAGATTGTAAAAAGGCTTAGAACTTTACAGCCAGGTACTTGTATTGGTTTTGGTAATGCGTTTCATGTACCGGTTTTGATTAAGATGGATAAACCAGATCCAACACCATCTAGTAGTAGTTGTGACATTTCTGGTAACTGGTTTATCGATAGATAAAAGACAAGTTATTTACCAAAAATATTACTTGTTTTTTTTTTTTTTTTTTTTTTTTTTTTTTTTTTTTGTGATATCTTGATATTGGATATGGTAGAGAGGTGTCAAAATGAAAGAAAAAACAAAGGAGTTTTTGAAGAGATATTTAATTGGTTTTATACTAGGCTTTGTGTCAGTAGGGATAGTAGTGGTGTATGCTGAAACGTATTTTCCAAGTAATGATGTCACATATGACAATACAAATAGTGAGTTGAAATCAGAAAACGTTCAAGATGCCATAGATGAATTATATGGCGTGTGTTTCCCACCATTACCAGCCGGAGAGCAAATAATCGAAGATGGAAATCTCACAAAAGACGAATATGAGTGCCGGTATTTTTTTACTGGAGTCAATCCGAATAACTATATAACTTTTAATAACGAAAAAGCTGGCTGGCGCATAATATCCGTTGAGTGTGATGGAACAATAAAAATAATGAAAAATGAAAGTATAGGAACTCAAGCGTGGGATAGTTCTAATAGTAATAATTGGGCAAGACCAGCAAGTTTGAATACATATTTAAATGAAACATATTATAATGGTTTAAATAGTACAGCTCAAAGTCAAATAGTAGCTAAGGACTTTAGTATAGGAGCAGTCACAGAAGATAATAATGATTTGGCTGCTCAAGTAAATGACGAAAATAGTGCAAAATGGAATGGAAAAGTAGCTTTGGCCACAGTATCAGAGTATATAAGAAGTAATAGTAATAAAAGTAAATGTGGCTCATTTAGTTTAAATAATGATAATAATAGTAGTTGTGTAAATACAGGATGGATGGATACAACAACTGTATCTTACTGGTGGACGTTGTCGCCTTATGCTGGCCACTCTAGCGTTTCGTTCTTTGTGGATTCGGACGGCCTTGTCTACGGCAACTACGTCGACTACGGCTACAACTATGCGGTCCGTCCGGCTGTCTATCTAAGCTCTGAGGTCAAAATAACTGGAAGTGGGACACAGTCTGCCCCATATACTATTGAATAATTTATATTTTAATATATAAATAGATAATCTAGTGTTTATAAAAATGCTAGATTTTTTGTATTTTAATTTTTTTGACTAATTTAAACTCATTAATTGACTTTTTTAAAATATATATTCGACTTTTTTAAAGCTTATTATTGACTATTTTTAAGCTTGCGCATATAATAATATTGAAAGTTGGTGATAATATGTATGAAAGAGAGGCTTTGAAGGTTATAGAAAAAATTGATAAAACTTTTAAGGTTTTATTAGTTACAGGGCCTAGACAAGTAGGAAAGACAACTTTGCTTCTTAGTATTAAACCGGATAATATGGAATATGTTACTTTAGATGATGAGGTTTTAAGAAAGCAAGCTAAAGAAGATCCAAAACTTTTTTTGGAAGAACATCCGGCACCATTATTAATTGATGAAGCACAGTATGCTCCGAATTTATTTTCTTATATTAAAATTATGGTGGATAAAAGTGATAAAAATGGGATGTACTGGCTTACTGGTTCACAACAATTTCATTTGATGAAAAACGTTTCGGAATCTTTAGCTGGCAGAGTAGGAATTGTTAATTTGAATAGTTTTATGTATGCTGAGATTAAAAAAAATAATAATAAGGTTTCATTTAACCCTTTAGATTTAAAGAAAACTGAAAAAATTAATGTAAATGAACTTTTTGAGGTAATATTTAAAGGTGGTATGCCAGCACTTTATAAAGATGATAATATTGATAGGAATATATTTTTTCAAGGTTATTTAGATACTTATATTTCAAGAGATGTAAGAGAACTTACAGAAATTGGTAATACTATGTTATTTAAGAAGTTTATTGTTAGTGTGGCTTCTAGGACTAGTGAGCAATTAAATTATTCAGAGCTTGCAAATGATGCGGGCATTAGTGTTCCAACTGCTCAATCATGGATGAGTATTTTAACATCATCTGGTCTTGTGTATTTATTAGAACCTTATATGAATAGTGAACTTAAAAGAATAACGCATATGCCAAAAATTATTTTTATGGATACGGGTTTAGCTGCTTTTTTGGCAGGATGGGAAAGTGCAAGAGAGCTTCAACTTAGTTCATCAGCTGGACATTATTTAGAAACTTATGTAATAAGTGAGATTATTAAAGATTATAATGCGAGAGGCATTAGACCTAATATATCTTATTATAGGGATAAGGATAAGAAAGAAATTGATTTAATTATATATAAAAATAATACGCTTTATCCTTTTGAAATTAAGAAAACAGCTTCACCAAATAAGACAATGATAAAAAATTTTGAATTACTTAGTAAAACTAAAAAGAATATTGGTACTGGTGGAATTATTTGTCTTTATGATGAATTAATACATTTGGACGAGAAAAACTATATTATTCCAATATCTTCAGTTATTAATGCGAAAGAATTATAGGTTTTATAACTTATGATTTTTTATTTTGAGTTTTTTAGGAAAGTGTTATATTTTGTAGCATGTGTTTTGTTTTTGAACTAGTATTTTAACCTTTCTTTTTTTATTTCATATAATAAAGTGAAATATTATGGAGGGGTTATATATGCGGATAGGATTGATAGGAAATCCTAATGTTGGTAAGAGTACTATTTTTAATGGGCTTACGGGGATGAGACAACATACTGGTAATTGGCCTGGTAAGACGGTGGCTAAGGCGACGGGGTTTAAAGTTTATAATGGAATTAAGTATCAATTTGAAGATTTACCGGGTACTTATTCTTTACTTGCGCACTCTAAGGAAGAAGAAGTAACGCGTGATTTTGTCTATTTTGAAGATTATGATGGACTGATAGTTGTCTGTGATGCGACGGCACTTGAGAGAAATTTGAATTTAGTATTTCAGGTTTTAGAAATTACAGACAAGGTTATTTTATGTGTGAATTTATTAGATGAGGCTAAGAAGAAAAAGATTAATATTGATTTGGAAAAATTATCTTTAATGCTTAAAATTCCAGTAGTTGGGATGGTAGCTAGAGATAAAAAGGGATTTTCAGAATTATTTTCATGTTTAGAAGAGATTGTTTCTAAAAAGTCAGGTTATTTAAAGATTGATTATGATTTTTTGAGTGAGGAGATAGGTTGTTTAAAAAAATTTTTGCCAAATAGTTTTGTGAATAGCGATAATGTTATTTTAAGATATTTAACAGATGACTATAATTTTATAAATGCTTTTGATTTTAAGTATGGAACGAATTTGATGTGTAATTTAGAAGCTAAGGAGTTAAAAAAGAAAGTTTTAAATAATTTACGCTTAAAAGGAATAAATCAAGATGATATTGAGACTTTAATTACGGAGAAGATTAACGAAGAGAGTTTAGAGGTATGTAATAGGGTGGTTTTTTATGAAAAAGAGGATTACAATAAGAAGGACCGATTTTTAGATAAAATATTAACTAATAAAATTACAGGAATTCCGATTATGCTTTTACTTTGGTTTGTTATTTTATGGTTAACGATTACTTTAGCTAATATTCCTTCTGATTTTTTATACGAGAAGTTTTTTTGGTTTGAGGATGTGTTTTTTAATTTTTTAATAAATCTTAATATACCTTTGTGGTTTTCTGATTTACTTGTGCATGGAGTTTATAGAGTAATGGCTTGGGTAGTAGCGGTGATGTTACCACCGATGGCAATATTTTTTCCACTTTTTACATTACTTGAAGATTTTGGACTATTACCACGTATTGCTTTTAATTTAGATAAGGCGTTTGAAAAGTGTTCATCATGTGGTAAACAAGCGCTTACAATGCTTATGGGGTTTGGCTGTAATGCGGTAGGGGTTACAGGCGCTAGAGTTATTGATTCCCCTAGAGAGAGGCTTATTGCAATAATTACAAACAGTTTTGTACCATGTAATGGTCGTTTTCCACTTTTGATTTCACTGATTACGATGTTTTTAGTGACAGATAATACATCTGGTTTGATGAGGGCGTTTATTCTTTTACTTTTTATTTTACTTGGGGTAGTAGTGACTTTTATTGTATCAAAGATTTTGTCACTGACTATTTTAAAGGGAGTGCCATCTTCATTTACTTTGGAACTTCCACCATATAGAAGGCCACAAATTGGAAAGGTTTTAGTGAGGTCATTAATTGATAGAACTTGGTTTGTTTTGAAAAGAGCAATTATGGTTTCAGCACCGGCTGGACTTGTGATTTGGATATTATCTAATGTAAGTTTTAATGGTATGACATTACTTAAGCACATGACTTTATTTTTAGAGCCTTTTGGTAAGTTTATTGGACTTGATGGAGTAATTTTAGGGGCTTTTATTTTAGGGTTTCCGGCTAGTGAAATTGTTATTCCAATTATGATAATGGGGTATATGTCACTTGGCATGATTACGGATATGAGTGATTTATCTTTATTAAAGGAACTTTTTATTAATAATGGCTGGAGCGTTTTAACGGCTATTTGTGTAATGATATTTTCTTTATTTCATTTTCCATGTTTGACGACAGTTTGGACAATAAAAAAAGAAACTGGTAAGGTTAGGTGGAGTATAATTTCATTTTTAGTTCCACTTATTATTGGCGTTTCTCTATGTTTTTTCGTGCGAATTTTGTTTGTTCATTGATATCTTTGATTTTATGTGATATTATTTAAAGTACTTAGGGAGATGTTTTATGATTTATGATGATAAAATGATTTTATATTTTGATATGGGAGAGGCTTTAATAAATTTATTTAATGAAGTTATATCTTTTAGGGATAAGTATGATTTTGATGTGAGTGTTAATGGTATGGCTGGATGTATTTTTAATGGTGAGATTAGTATAAGTTGTGTTTTTTCTAGTGAAAATGAATTCATTTATATATATCATGACAAAGATGGGATGATATGTATTAATACGAGTGATTTAGATATGGCGTTTACGAAGGTTTATGACAAAAATTATTTTGGTGATGGTCAATTTGAAAAAGAACCTTTGGAATTTATCAAAAAGGTTACGAATAAATTAAAGTCTATTTCTTATGGTGCTAGGCAATATCACATTTAGAGCCTTGATAAGTATTTCTTTTAACCATTTCTTTATCGATGCTATTTAAGACATCGATTTTTTTTGTAGTCCATGTGGGAGCAATTAACTCTTCTTTCATGGGGTCACCAGTAAGTCTTTGGATGACAATTTTAGGGTTTAGATGTTCTAACTGGCTGATTATGATATCGACATATTCTTCTTTGGTAAGCAGATGAAAAGGTTTTATTTGATAGTATTTTTCAAGTGGGGTATTTTTTAATACTGACAGCATGTGTATTTTAATACCATCTATGTTTAGTTTATTTAGATATTTGACGGTTTCTATCATCATTTCTTTGGTTTCACCGGGCAGGCCATTAATGATATGGACGACGGTAAAGATATGTTTTTGTTTTAGTTTTTTTAAGGCTATTTCAAAGCATTTTAAATCATGGCAGCGATTTATTATTTTTGAGGTTTTATCATGAATTGTTTGAAGACCAAGTTCGACGGTGATAAATGTTTTTTGATTTAATTTGGCTAAATAATCAATGCAGTCATTAGATAGGCAATCGGGTCTAGTGGCGATGGCTAGGCCAACGACGTTATCTTGGTTTAAAATGGTTTCATATTTTTCTTTTAGGATATCTAAAGGGGCATAGGTATTTGTTCTAGCTTGAAAGTAACCAATATATTTTGAATTAGGCCATTTTTTAGTCATTATTTTTTTGATTTCTTTAAACTGTGTAATTAAATCTTCTTTAGGGTTTCCACCATATTCACCGCTGCCTGATTTAGAGCAATATATACAGCCATTTTTGGATAAGGTACCATCGATATTTGGACAGGTAAAACCGGCGTTTAGGCTTATTTTACATACTTTTTCGCCAAATTTTTGTTTATAGAAATAATCTAGGGTATGGTATCTTTTGTTAGTGTTAGAATATGGAAAGCTGTTCATAAAATCACCTTTTTTTATTATAGCACAATATTTTAGTATGTGAAAAAGTAATGAAAAATGTTTGTTTTTATGATAAAAAACTTTATATTATAAGGTTTTTTTGATATAATGCTTACTGGGAGGTAGTGAAAGGTGAAAAAAAAGTTACTTAAGGTAATAGGAATATCTTTCTTAATTTTTGTAGTTTTAAGTTGGATTATTCCTGTAGGTACATATTCTAATGGTGAACTAACGACTAATGGAATTGACCCGGTAGGACTTATTGATTTATTCAACGCACCATTACAATCATTTGTAACATTTGCTTTATATGGCGTTGTGTTTGCGGTGATTGGTGGACTTTATGGTGTTATGGATAAAACTGGAGCTTTAGAAAAAGTTACTGATAAGATGGTTAAAGCTTTTATTGGTAAAGAAAAAGGCTTTGTAATTTTGACCGTTATTTTATTTACAGTTCTTTCTTCTGTGACAGGTTTAATTATTCCATTATTTGCGCTTGTTCCACTTTTTGCAGCAGTACTTTTTGCAATGAATTACGATAAAGTTACTGTACTTGCATCAACAGTTGGTTCATTACTTGTTGGTTCAGTTGCATCAACTTATGGTTTTAATATCACAGGATATACGAAAAACCTTTTAGCATTAGATATGAACAACCAAATTGTAGCAAGGGTTATTTTACTAGTTCTTTTGGTTATTGCACTTATTTTTGTAATCCTTACTTCTAGTAAAAGGCCTAAGGCAGAAGAATTAAAAGAGGCAAAAGTTAGTAAAGATAAAAAAGAGGTTAAGGTTGAAGTTAAAAAAGCTAAGGCTTCTACTAAACCAGCTAAGAAGGAAGTTAAACAAACTACTTCTAGTAAAAAAACTGGTAAAACGACTACTAAGAAGACTGCTACTACTAGCAAAAAGAAAACGACAAAATCGGCTACAAAGGCTTTTGCAGTTTCTAAAGCAGTTAAGAAAGTGTCAGAAAAGTCTAAGATTAGTGTGATACCACTTATTGTAATTTTCTTGTTAGTATTAATTTTATGTTTAGTTGGAATGTATAATTGGTATTATGCATTTGGTATTGAAGTGTTTAGTGATTTACATGAAGCAGTTATGGGAATTGAGATTAAAGATTTTCCAATTTTTGAACATTTACTAAGTGGAATTACTGAACTTGGATATTGGAGCAATATTGAGTTTGCTGGTGCAATGATTATTGCCGCTGGTATTATTGCTTGGATTTACAGATTAAGTTTAAATGAATTTATTGAAAGTTTTGCAGAAGGTGTTAAGAAATGGCTTCCAACAGCTTGTTTGGCTGCACTTGCTAGTGTGATTTTATCTATTTTATATCAAGCTTCATATAGTGGAACTGGTACTTTAGTAGATACAGTTAATGCGAAGGTGTTTGAGCTTACTGATGGATTTAATGTTCTTACAACTGGTTTTGCATCATTATTTGGTAGTTTCTTCTTTAATGATTTATATTATTTACTTGCAAATGTTTCTACTTATTTATCTAGTTTTGATGCAGCAGCACTTTCTAATGCAGGATTTTTAGTTCAATCTGTATATGGAATTGGAATGCTTATTTTCCCTACAAGTGTTGTACTTATTGCAGGACTTAGTTTCTTTAATGTTTCATACAAACAATGGATGAAATATATTTGGAAATTTGCACTTATTGCATTATTATTAGTATTATTAGCCTCTGGAATTATAACACTTTTATAAAAAGCTACTTTTACGTAGTTTTTTTGGTAAGATATTGATGGAGGAGTATATGAAGAAGTTTATTAATGAATTTAAAACGTTTGCGTTAAAGGGCAATATGATTGATATGGCTGTTGGTGTGGTTATTGGTACTGGTTTTACGGGAATTGTAACTTCACTTACGGATAATTTTATTAATCCAATTTTAAATGTTATTACTGGTGGGGCAAGATATGATTGGAATGATGTATCAGGGTTTATTTCTAATTTTTTATCAGCTTTGATTAATTTTTTGATTATAGCTTTTGTGTTATTTTGTATTGTAAAGGCAATTAATAAATTAAAGGATTTTGGTGGACGTAAGACTGATAGTCCAAAGGTTAAAAAGTGTCCTTATTGTCTTAGTGAGATTAATATCAAAGCTACTAAATGTCCGTGCTGTACATCTGAGTTGAAAGATGAAAAGAAGACAGCTTAATTTATACTGAATCTAACTTCGTTTCTATGTTTAAGAAACGAGGTTTTTATTTTTGATTGATTATTTATGTGGCTACTAGCCTATATATAATTTTGGCGTTTTTGGGGAAAATATATATGTAAGCTGGTGATATATATGAAGGATAATGAGCTTGTTCATGATGATGAATATTATTATTCAATTATTCGCAAAAACGTTAAAAAAATATAGAAAAGAAAAGAAATTAACTCAGCAAGAGCTGGCTGATATGACTGATTTATCGCGCGAATATATATGTGATATTGAAAATGAAAGTAGAAATAAGCATTTGACGATTGCAGTACTTGGGAGGATTTCAGAGGCTCTTCATATCGATATTACACTCTTTTTTAAAAAATAATATTTTATGAAATTTCTGATTTTTGGAATTTTCTTTTTTTATGTTATTAATTTTTCAGTGAAAAAGAGTAAATTTAATTAAATAATAGAAAAGTGAAAAAATCTTGAGTAAAATAAATTTAATGAATTT